>OMQK01000005.1 GCA_900313205.1 uncultured Bacteroidales bacterium
AGCGGTAAAGGCCACGGATTCGCCGATGTACTTCCACAGGATGCCGGTTTTATCGGCCCCCAGAAGCCTCCGGGTGGCCATTTCCTTAGACCGCTTGCCCGTAAGGGCCAGGCTTAGGTTCACATAGTTGAAGATGGCAGAGAGCAAGAGAAGAAGCACGACGACCGTCAGGAGCCTGAGCATCTGGGCATTACCCTGCCGGGTGAGCCCGTTGCTGTTCCCTGTGGTAAAGAATGCCTCGTCCATTCGGTATGCTTTCCACGCGTTCACCTTTTCCGCGCTCCAGATGGGGTCGTAGTTCTTGTGCAGCAGCGCACTCACTTTGGCCCTCACATCGTCGGGATCCGCATCTTCGCGAACGCGGAACCAGGTCGTGTAGTTGCCGATGCTGCCGAAGTTCCGCTCCTGCTCGGCAGCCCAGGTTCCCGAAATGTGCGTGATGATGTCATAGGGCATAAAGAAGGTGCCGTCAAAATCAGCAAAGACGCCCTTGATGGTGCGGTCCGATTGATCCACATTGATGACTTTCCCAATGAGGTTATCACCATCCACGGATAGTTTCCTTGCCAGGGATTCACTGATGAGGACATCGTCCTTCCCGACAAAATCTTCCGCGCTTCCTTCTACCAGATGGTATTCCGGGAACACCTTGAAGAAGTCGGCATCGGCCTCCATACCGGCGCACTGGAGCAGCTCATTGCCTTCGCGGATGAGCGGCTGCCATAGCATGGCGGCACGGGTTGCCGCCTGGACCTCCGGGATATTCATCTCCAGCTCTTCCTTATCCCAATAGGTCAGGCCCAGGAACTCGTCGGTTCCCAGCACGAAGGTGCGCTTCCACTGCGGCGACTCATGCGCCACTTCATACTGCTGCACCACGTAGCTGCCTATCAAGATCACAAACGCCAGGCTCACGGCCAACCCCATCGCCTCGATGGCGGTGTAGAGTTTATTGCGGGAGAGGAATTTCAGGTAGGATTTCATTCTACTTTTATTTATATTTGTAGCGAACGATAAATTGTTGAGTTATGAGTGAAGATTTGATGATCGTCCAAAATCTGATTTATGAGATTCGTGGGCAGAAAGTGATGCTGGATTCTGATCTGGCAAGGTTGTACCAAGTTTCCACTGGAGCATTGAACCAAGCGGTGAAAAGGAATTTGGAACGATTCCCTGCTGATTTCATGTTCCAACTAACGGGCGCGGAAGTCCTGAATATGCGGTCACAAATTGTGATAGCATCGAAAAGAAATACTTCTGCGCCACCTTTTGCGTTTACAGAGCAGGGGGTTGCCATGCTTGCAAGTGTACTAAAAAGTCCTATAGCCGTTGCAACGAGCATATCCATCATGCGGGCCTTTGTGCAAGTGCGGCAATACTTGCTCACAACGGCCTCCATGTCGGCCGAACTGAAGGAACTCAGGGCCAAGGTGGACCTTCTGGCCATGCAGCAGGAGGAGAACCTCGGTGCTGTCAATGACCTCTCTGAGGATGTCCGGAGGGATATCGACAACCTGTATCTGGCCATCGGCGAACTCTCTTCCCGCATGGAGGAGAAGAAGCGCGAGCCTCGGCGAAAGATTGGTTTCCAGCAAAACATGGAGGACTGATTTTTCATTCTGAATGCATTTGTCATTCTGAGCATTAGCGAAGACTCTATTCTTTTTTCAGCTCTACCGCCGGATTGGTCTTTGCAGCCTTCAATACCTGCCAAATGACGGAAACAAAGGCGATAAGACCGGTGAGAAGCACGGCAACCACAAAGATCCACCAATAGCCTTCCAGCCTGTAAATGAAATCTTTGAGGTATTCTTGTGCGGCATAGACTGCAATCGGAATGCCGATAAAGCAGGCAATGCCAACCAGCAGCATATAGTCCCTGATGCTTCTTCGTGCCTCGGAGTTAACGGTTCCGCCGAAAACCTTGCGCACGGCAATGTCGCGGCTCTTTTCATCGGCATAATAGGTACTCATGGCCACCAGGTCCAGGAGCGAAAGCAGCAGCGCCAGCGCCATGAAAATCTCCATCAGGCGCATATTATTCCGCGCAGGTCTCAGCGCTTTTTCATAGAACTCTGTCAGGAAGCCGTTTTCGAGCTCATAATAGACCAAATTGTCCTTCTTCCAGGTCTCATAGGTTTCCCTGATCTGCTTTCGGGCCTCCTCATGGTCGCCACTGATTTCCATCAAGATGCCGGAGGTATAGGGGTACGCATCCTGGATGTTTTCAACCAAGACGACCATCTCCTCTTTCGCCCCCATGTTGCTGAGCGACACTGGAAAATCGGCAATGACGCCACCCATGTTTTCGCAATGCGTCATTCGTTGGCGCAGCGTCTCGATCTCGTGATATTCCTCGGTAAATCCCGATGCAGCAAAGGCCGATTCCCCGAACCAGACGGTATTATTTACCGGCGCTTGATAATCGGCCTGAATCTCAAAGCCCAGCATGTCAAAAGCGTCCTTGTCCATGTGGTACACCCGATAGAGGATGTCCTTGTCGTCCACCGTTTTGCTGTACTGGCCGTTTCCTTGCTGGCCGGGCACCTGGAACGCAAGCCCCGTGCGCTCAACGAAAGGCAGCGCCTCCAATGAGCTGCGCAAAGACTCCAGGCCGAAGGACGCGGACTGCAGGAGATACTTGTTGCCGATGTCGGCATGGACAGGCCTCTGGAGCGACTTCCGGTACTGCGCTTCCATGACGATGGCAAGGGCGATCAGCAGGACCGACAGCGCATTCTGCAGGACGATAAACACCTTGCTGAAAGTCATTTTGCTCTGTGCCCGGAAGTTTCCGCGGACCACGTCGATGGGCTTCCATCGGCTGGAAAACAAGGCCGGCAAAAGGCCTGCCAGGACTCCGATCACTAGCACCAGGTTCATGAAAATGACGATGTATTTGGGCGTGAACTGGATCCGGATGGCAATGTCCGGATCGTTCAGGAGCCGATTCACCATGGGTGCCCACCAAACGGCCAGAAGAACGGATACGGCAAAGCACACCAGCGTAAAGAGCATGGACTCCAGGATGCGTCGGCCGAAAACGGAAATCTGCGAGGCGCCGATAAGCCGCCTTGTCGCCATTTCCCGGGCCCTCTTTGCGCTCATTGCCATGTTCAGGTTGATGTAGTTGAACACTGCGCTGACAAGAAGGAGCAGCACCGCCGCAAGCAGCAGGTCCAAGGTGCGCTTGTCGCTGTGGGCGATATTTCCGCTGATGGTGTTTCCGTGTACGCCTCCAAAGAGCAGCTCGTCCAGCCGATACACTCTTACACCTTGCAGAAAGAAGGAGCCATAGACGTCGTACAGGTTTTTGCAAACGGCCACCGCTTTCTCTTCCAGGGCGTTTCTGTCGGCGCCGGGGGAAAGTTTGACAAAGGTATATACACTGCCGAACTGGTCGTTAGGGTCGGAGAAACCTTGGATGGGGCCATCAATGGAAAGGACGATATCGGCATACTCGAAAAGCGTAGACTTCCAATCCTCCATGATGGCCGCAACGGCAAAGGAGCTGTCTCCCATTTTCCAAATGTCTCCCACTTTTAGGCCTGACTTGTGCGAAAACTCCTCACTGATTATCATATTGCCGGTATCGGACAGCGACTCAGGGCCTCCCTCGACAAACTTGAGATTGGGGAAAAGCTCGAAGAAACCCCTGTCGGCCGTGACCACTTTGGCCTGCAAGGTCCCGTCCTTCGGTGTTATCAACATCTCCACCGGCGACAGCCTGCCGGCCATCTCCACTTCCGGCGCCGCCGATTGGATGGCATCCATGAAAGTGTAGGTGAGTCCCAACTGGTCCGGATGGCCATCCTCCACCATCGCAAAGGTGTAGATATCCCTCCAGTCCGGGTTCTCATATTTGACCTCGTACTGCTGCACCACATAGCTGCCAATCAGGATCACAAACGCCAGGCTCACGGCCAGCCCCACCGCCTCGATGGCGGTGTAGAGTTTATTGCGGGATAAATACTTCAGATAGCTCTTCATACTACTCGTTCTTTAACGATTCCACCGGATTGGCCCGGGCAATGCGGAGGCAGTTGAGGACCACTACGCCCAGCACAATCAGCAGCACCAGGGCGGTTCCTCCAATGAAGTAGAGCGGATTCAGCGATACCTTTTCGGCAAACTGCTCCAGCCATTTGTGGGCTACGAAGTAGGCGGCCACGCAGGCAATCACGGCCATCACGGCGGACAGCTTCATGATGTCTTTGGCGAAGACACTCAGGATGTCCCGGGTGGTGGCGCCGTTGATCTTTCGCACGGCCATTTCTTTTGACCTCCGGAGGCTCTCATCCTTGATGAAGCCAATCAATCCCAAGAGGGCAATCAGCAGGGAGAACACGGCTCCCAATGCCATGGTATTGCGCATCTTCTTGCTGTCGGCATAGGCGGCACGCATTTCTTCTGCATAAGAAACGATGTTAATTTCCTTATCAGGAAGCGCTTCGTTCAAAGCGCCGCGCACTTTCTCCAGCGCATCTGGACGCACCTTGAATAGGGTATGCGGCATCCAGGAAGTCATCGAACCGATTTCGCCGTAGAAAAGGGCACTCGGCCGGTTGTCCACTCCCGTCAGATTTCCGATGAGATAGGGCTTGTAGATACCTGAAATGGTGAAGTATCTTCTTCCGGTATCGCCTGATCGGTCGTGACCGGTGATGAAGACCAGCTTACCCACGGCCCCGTCGGACCAGTCCGTGAACTCCGCCATTTTGGTAACAAACTTCTCGTCAACCACAATTTCAGAGGAATCCCTCGGGGCACGGCCTTCAACGAACTGGATGCCCATCAGGTCATAGAAATCACCGGAGCACTCATACTGGTCTGCAATATTGAAGAGCGACCGGTCATCATCGGGCAAGTACACATTGTCACCATTGGAGCCCTGGAAAGGAAGGTTGTAACTAGCAGCGACACCGGTCACTTCGGGAAGACCGCGAAGAGTTTCGGCCGCGCGTACCAATGCCTGGCGGTCGCCGTCAAACATATCGAAATAGTACAGGTTCTTGTAGTCATAGCCCGTATCGGCGTTGGACACCTTCTGGTACTGCCGGCCAATGATGAGCATCATGACCACCAGAAACACATTGATAAGCACCTGGACGCCAAGCAGACCGAGTTTCCAGTTGCGGGAATTTTCGGTATAGTTCTTCAGGGCGGCATACACCGGAATCCGCTGATACAACTCCGCCGGGACCACGATGGAAATGACAAGCACGAAGACCAGTACGGCCGCGATGGCCATGATACTCTGGGGCACCAGCAATGTTTGGAATGGCACACCCAGCAGATTCTCCACAATGCCCCGTCCGGCGAAGATGATAACGGCAGCGATGGCCAGCGAAAGAACAATGTGCAGCAGAGCCTCCTTCGACAGCATTCCGTAAATGTGCCTGCCCTCAGCGCCGTAGCACTTCCGCACACCCACTTCCTTGGAACGCTTCACCATCGAAGAGATGACAATCAGGATGTAGTTCAAGAGGGAAATCAGGATCAGCAGCGCCGCCACGATGGAAAGCAGAATCACCTGCGACTTTACCTCCGGATCAGAGGTGTGCAGTGTGCTGAAGGGCTTCAGGAAATACCTCAAACTGGTTCCCTGGGCCTCTATCTGCGCCAGTGGCTGGTGCGCCTCCTGCATCTTCCGGATGGCATCGGTGAGCGAATTTGGGTCCACCCCTGAAAACAGTTTCACATAACCCTTGTAGCGGTCGTTGCCCAGCCAGTTATCCGTGCTCTGCTTGCCATAGGTGTCCATGGACAGCAGGATATCGTAGTCCAGGGAACCGTTCTTGGGGAAGTCTTCAAAAACGCCCTCGATGGTCAGCTTCAGACCATCCATATCAGCATTGACAATCTGCTTGCCGATGACGGAGGAAAGACCCCCGATCAGGTCGGGGGTGACGTTGCCGTCATGGCCGACTTGATCGGCCATCTTCTCCGCAAAGCTCCGGCTCACCATCACGCTGCCCCACTTGCTCAATACCTTTAAAGGATCACCGGCAAGTATCGGCCGGTCGAACACCTTGAAGAAACAGGTGTCGGCGCAGACTAGGGTTCCTTTTAGCTTATTGCCGTCAGCATCCAGGTAGGTATCGCCGTTGAACACATAGGTCGTGCGTGTACCTGCCTCGACACCGGGAACCTCCTCCATGAAGCCCACTGATACGGCGCCGCTCACCTGGCCATAATCGTGTTCATCCCCCTGGTGGGAGTACCAGGTATTGATGGTGTATACCCGGTCAATATCCTTGTAAAAGCTGTCGTAACTCAGCTCAAAGAACACCTTGGCAATGAGCACGATGCCCACGGCCAGCCCGATGCCCAGGGAGAGGACTTTGATTAGAATATCTGAGTTCTTTTTCATTAAAGCTCGTTCTTTACGTCGGAAACAATCTGTCCGTCGAAGAGGTCAATTGTCCTCTGGGCCTGTGCCGCATCCTTCTGGGAGTGGGTCACCATCACAATGGTCGTTCCCTCGGCGTTCAACTCCTTCAGCAGGTCCATGACTTCCTTACCGTTCTTGGAGTCCAGGTTACCTGTAGGTTCATCGGCCAGGATCAGCTTCGGGCCGGCCACCACGGCACGGGCGATGGCCACGCGCTGCTGCTGACCGCCGGAGAGCTGCTGCGGGAAGTGCTGGGCGCGGTGGCTGATGGCCATTCGTTTCATGATCTCCGTCACCTTCTGCTTGCGTTCTGAGGCCGATATGTTCAGATAGCGCAGCGGCAGCTCGATGTTCTCATAGACATTGAGCTCGTCGATCAGGTTGAAACTCTGGAACACAAAGCCGATATTTCCTTTGCGGAACTTGGTGCGCTCCTTCTCCTTAAGATTGGCCACTTCCGTGCCCAGGAGTTCATAGGAGCCGCTGGTGGGATTGTCTAGCAGGCCCAGAATGTTCAAAAGGGTTGACAGGAGTTCATAGGAGCCGCTGGTGGGATTGTCTAGCAGGCCCAGAATGTTCAAAAGGGTTGACTTGCCGCAGCCCGAAGGGCCCATGATGGCGACAAATTCGCCGTCCTTGATTTCGAAGGAAACGCCGTTGAGGACAGTGGTCTCGATTTCTTCCGTGCGGAAGACTTTGCAAAGGTTGGAAACTTTAATCATAATTATTTGATTTTTACTTTGTTATTATCATTAGAAAACTAATACATCACTATCACCATACGTATCATACCCGGAGGTAATCACCCTTTCGCCGGGCTCCAGGCCTTCCAGCACTTCATAGTACTGCGGGTTTTGGCGGCCGATACGGATTTCTCTTTTGACGGCTTTGTTGCCGTCTTTGTTAACAACGTAGATCCATTTTCCGCCGGTCTTCTGGTCTGGTAGAAGGTGCCTCTGGGGATGATGACGGCCTCCTCCGGCTGGCCCAGCTGGAGATTGAGGTAGTAGGTTTGGCCGCTGCGGATGTTGTCCGGCTGCTCGCCGTCAAACTTGAAATCGGCCTTGAACTTGCCGTCACGGACTTCCGGATAAACTTTCCGGATGACAGTGGAATAGGTTTCGCCTTGACGCTCAAAAGTGGCCTCCAGGCCCGCGATGACTCGGTCGATATAGTGCTCATCTATCTGAGCCTCAACTTTGTAGGTACCTACGGAGTTGATCTGGCCGATCTTGGTGCCGGCGGCGATGCTCTGGCCCAGGACTACGTCCAGCAGGCCCAGTTCGCCGTCGATGGGGGCCTTCACAATGAGGTTGCTCTTGCGCCGGCGGATCATCTGCATATTCAGTTGCATATTCTCCAGGCTCTCCTCCATACGGTCAATCTGGGTGCCGCGGTATAGGCTGTCCTGACGGGAACGCTCGGTCATCAGATTGTACTTCTGCAGGGCCAGCTGGTAGTCCTCTTCGGCTTTGAGGTATTCTTCTTTGGCAATAAGTTTGTCCTCATAGAGCGCCTTCTGCTGCTCGTAGGCTCTCCGGAGGCGCTCCACATTGGTCCCATATTCCAGTACATTCTGGCGCACATCCAGTTTCTGCTGCTCCATCTGGATCTGGGTGTTTCTCAGGATGTTCTCCTTCTCGGCCAGTTCGGCCTCGGAGTTCAGGATTTGCAGATCCAAGTTGTCGTTATTAAGGATGAGAATGGCATCGCCGGCCTTTACCGGGGAACCTTCCTCGATGAGGATTTTCTCCACAATACCGCCTTCCTGGGGGCTCAGTTGGATGGTGGTCATCGGCTGCACGCGGCCGCTGATGCGGATGTAGTCGTTGAATTCTCCTTTCACGGCACTGGAGATGGTTACGGAATCCTTATCCACACGCAGGGTCTTGTTGTTCGGCCTTGCAATAAGGTAAATCACAAACACCAGCAGCAGCGCTCCCAGCCACCAGGGCAGGGCCTTTTTGGTGAACGCTACGCGCCAACCGGTTTTCTTCTCAATGATCTTATCCATAGTTTCTTACTGATTTACGTATTCAACACCATTGTAATATCTGACCACCGCCTGCTTGATGAGGTACTTGAACAGGGAGTTCATCTCATCGGCCTGCGCCTTGAGGTAGTTGTTATTGGCCGTTTGGAACTCCAGCGGGGAGATGAGGCCCTGCTCCAGTTTCTTGAGGTTCAGGGTGTAGGCCTCGGCCTGCACTTCTGCCTTTCGCTGCGCCTGCTCATAGGCGATAGCCGATCCGTCACGGTCCTGGACTGCCCTTCTAACCTCTGATTCCACATCCCGGCGCTTCTGGTCCAGTTCGGCCGTGGCCTTTTGAAGCGCATTCCGCTTCTTGGAAATGGCGGAAGCCTTGGCCAGGCGGTTCCAGATAGGAATCTGGAGAGAGAGCTGTACATATTCGCCGCCATTGTTTCTGAACTGATTCCAGAACGGGCTTGTAGCCGCTCCCTGATAGGTATAATAACTGGTATTCCAGCCTGCATAAAGGCCGATTGAAGGAAGCACCTGCCATTTGGCTGTGCTCAGTTCACGCTTGGCATTAAGTTGCTTCCAGGATGCAATCTGGACTCCAGGGTTGTGCTCCAGGGCAAAGTCAATAACAGATTCAGTGGCCACCGGCTCAATCTGCCACACCGGCATAGAAGTGTCAATGACCAGTTCCTCATCCATCGGCCAGAACATAAGGTCCGAGAGGGTCATTTTCTGGTCCAGATACTTATTATAGGTGTTTGTGAGGTCGTACTGGCGGTCGGCAAGATCGGCCTCCATCTGGATGACGTCGGCGTGCCCTTTCTGGCCCAGTTCTTCCTGCCGCTTGGCTTTGGCCAGCGCCTGCTCCGCCGTAGCCACCTGCTCCTCGTATACATCGCATAAACGCTTGTAATAGACCACGTTGTAGTAGGCCTCCATCACCGCCAGGCAGATATCGTCCTCCACCTGCTTCTCCTGGGAATCGGCAATGAGCATTCCGGTCTTGGAAATCTTGTAGTTGTTCACCGCCTTGAAGCCATCGAAAAGGTCGTAGCCGGCACTCACGCCGTAGTTATTGTGGAACGACGTGGTATTGAAATAGGTATTGGTCTGCGGGTCGATGCTACGGCCGAAATTGTAGTACGCATAGGTCTGCGCCGTAATCTGCGGGGTGAAAAGCGTGAGCGCCGCATCCCGCCGGGCAATCTGGGCGTCGCCGATAGCCGCCTCCTGGATCCGCACCTTGGTGGAATTGGAGATGGCGTACTCCATACAGTCTTTCAGCGTCATTACGTCGTCATGCCCGACTACCTCCCCGTCATGCCCGACCTGATCGGGCATCTCCTGCGCCTGGAGATTCCCGGCCAAGCCGGGAATGACCAGAGCAGCAGCACACATAATGAAAAGGTTTTTCATATCAATACTTATGTTTAACCGTACCAAACATAAGCACCCGCCGTGCCAAATGCGTTAACTAATTGATTTACAGCGGAAAACAAAAGCAGCAAGGAGTGTAAAGCCTGTAAAACTTTACACTCCCTTTACACTTTTCTTTACAGTGGGAACTATCTGAACCTGAGTTGGAAGACGGTGCCGGAGGCATCGCTGCGGAGTAGTTCAATGCTGCCGTTGTGGTTCCGCATAATCTGGCGGGCCAGGGAAAGGCCGATTCCGGAGCCTTCCTTCTTGGTGGTGTAGAACGGAATGAAAATCTGCTCCTGGGCTGCCGGAGGAATGGGTTCGCCGTCGTTAGCCACCTCCACAATCACGTCGTCTTCGCGGCCCATCTTTGCGGTTATGTCAATGTGCTTTGCGCCCGCCTGAAGGGCGTTCTTGATGAGGTTAATGAGAATCTGGGAGATTTGGCCTTCATCGGCATAAATCATAAGGTCATCCTCCTCCGGCCGATAGACGCAGGAAGCGCCGCAACTGGCGGCGAATTCGCTGTTGAGGCCGATTACATTATCTATCAGTTCCCGCAAATCAAGGGCTTTGCGGACAGGTTTGGCCACGCCGGGGAGTTGCCGGTACGTTTCCACAAACTTGATGAGATTCTTTGATGAATCGCTGATGGTTTCCAGTCCCGTCTTCACATCCAGTTCGCTGTGTCCGTTCTGGTCCATCGACTTGGAGAGGGCGTCGGACAGCGATGCGATTGGCGACACCGTATTCATTATCTCGTGGGTGAGCACCCGGATGAGTTTGGTCCAGGAATCCTGCTCGTGGGCCTGGCGCTGCTTCTCGAAGATGGTCCGGATGCGGTTAAGCGTGCGGTTGAACTGATTCTTGTCCTGGAATCGGAAATTCAGTTCACCGTCCTCAAGGGCGTCCATCATATAGGCCACCTTCTTTATGTCCTTACGTCTGGTGCGGATTGTGGCAATCACCGCCGCAATGATTGCGGCAATGACGGCTGCTCCAAGGATATGCCAGATGGTAAAAGTCACAGGCCGTATTTCTTAAGTTTTGCATAGAGCGTGGGCCTGCTCACACCCAGCATCTTTGCTGCGGCAGAGATATTGCCATCTGTGCGGTCCATCGCCTGACGCACCAGCCGCTCTTCCTCGGCCTCACTCACGGCCTTTATGGTAGTTTCGGCCGCCTTGGCCGCCGACTCCAGCTGTATGTCTTTTGCCGTCAGTTCGCGACCCTCAGAAAGAATCACCGCCTTCTCAATCACATTCTGCAGTTCACGGATATTCCCGCTCCAGCGGCCACTCTCAAGCACGGTTTTGGCCGATTCATCAAGCCCCTTCAAAGGCCGATGATATTTATCCGCGAACCTTTCCAGAAACATCTGCGCCAGCGGGACAATGTCTTCTTTCCGCTCCCTGAGCGCAGGGAGGGCAATATGCACGGTATTGATGCGGTAGTATAGATCCTCGCGGAATCGGCCTTCACGGACAAGCTTCTCCAGGTCCATATTGGTGGCGCAGATAAGGCGGATGTTGATTGGCCGGGGCTCTGTGCCGCCCACCCGAACGATGCTCCGGTTCTGGATGGCACGCAGGAGTTTTGCCTGCAGATGCAGGGGAATATTGCCGATTTCATCCAGGAACAGTGTGCCTCCATCGGCCTGCTCAAACTTACCCACGTGGTCTGTGTGAGCGTCCGTAAACGCACCTTTCACGTGGCCGAAGAGCTCGCTCTCGAAGAGGGTTTCAGTGATTGCGCCGGCATCCACTGCCACCATCGGCCTGCTGTTTCTGAGGCTTCTGGCGTGTATTTCACGTGCCAGGACATCCTTTCCGGTACCGTTTTCGCCGGTGATGAGCACAGTGGCGTCCGTTGGGGCAATCTTATCCACCGTCTTCCGGATGGCGGCCATGGGCCTGGAGGTACCCCAGAACATCAGACCCCCGATCAGGTCGGGGGTGACGACTCCCGTCATGCCCGACCCTCTCCCCGTCATGCCCGGCTCCGACCGGGCATCTCTACCCATCGCCTTCCGGGCCTTGTCACGGGCGGCCGTGAGCACCTCAATGAGTTTCTCATTGTCCCACGGCTTCACGATGAAATCAAACGCGCCACGCTTCATCCCTTCCACCGCCAACTGGATATCGGCATAAGCGGTAAACAGCACCACCTCCACTTCCGGGACCATCTTCTTGATTTCCCCGGCCCAATAGAGGCCCTCGTTGCCGGTGTTGATGGACGTGTTGAAATTCATATCCAGAAGCACCACGTCCGGACGGAAGCGTTCCAGCGTTGATACCAGAGTTACCGGCGACGGCAGCGTTTCCACCTCTGCGAAATGCACGGGAAGAAGTATCTTCAGCGCCTGGCGAATGCCGGCGTTGTCGTCCACAATCAGTATTTTGCCCTTCTTTGAAGCCATAACGGTTTACGAATTTACACAATTATTCCCGCACGGGCAAACGCAACTCCCGTGCCTTAAAGCGCATATAACTGATTTCCATGCGATTACGCCAGGAATCAGAATTGTAAAAGTGTAAAGGAACCCGCAGTAGTTGTAAAGGTTCTTTACAGTGGCGTCGGTGGAGGGGGTCCATTAGCGGTTCTCGGTGGGTAGTGGAGGCCGAGTGGCTGACATTCAGCTATTTGCAGAACTCTTTGGGATTACCGGTAACCCCATACAACCGTGCAAGTAATTGATAATAAGCGCGTTGAGCTCCACCGCCGTCATAGACATTCCTTATCTTGTGCCAATAATAAACTTGTTAACCAATATCTGATTATTATGGAAGAAAGAAATGACATTATTATCTATCAGTCTAATGATGGACTGGTCAAAATGGAAGCGATGGTTGATCCAAACCACGAGACCATATGGGCAACTCAAAAAGCAATTGCAACGTTATTTGGCAAAGACGTGTCAGACATTTCAAGACACATACGAAATGTTTACAAGTGTGGCGAACTATCAAGAGAAAGCACTTTGCAAAAAATGCAAATTGCTTTTTCAGACAGGCCTGTTCAATACTACAATTTAGATGTGATTATTTCTGTCGGCTACCGAGTTAACTCCATTATGGCCACCAACTTCAGGATTTGGGCCACAGGCATTATAAAGCAGTATATGCTTAAAGGATACGCAATTAATCGAAACATTGTGTCCGAGCAAAAATATGCCGATTTGAAGCAAGCACTTAATCTTCTGGAAAACGTCTTTAACAAGGAACTTCTTCTTTCATCAGACCAAGTAACAGACCTGTTTGACGTTATACGGGACTACACATACGCCCTTGATACCCTGGACGCCTATGATTACCAAAGTTTAAAGATAGCAGACACTACCACACCGGAGCGCTTTCACGCAACATACGAAAATGCGATGGAGGTTGTCCACAACTTGAAATCAAAGATAGGAAGAAGTAATTTATTTGGCGTTGAAAAAGATTCTTCATTCCATAGCAGTATCGGCCAAATATATCAGACCTGGGACGGAAAAGACCTCTATCCCAGTATAGAGGAAAAAGCCGCAATGATACTCTATCTTGTGGTGAAGAATCATTCTTTCGTAGATGGAAACAAGAGGATAGCCGCTACTCTTTTCCTATGGTTTATGCAGAATAATGGAATATTGTATCGGCCCAATGGCACAAAGCGTATATCAGACGCCTCTCTTGTGGCTATAACACTTATGATTGCGGAAAGCCATACTGACGAGATGTCTACAATGGTAAAGGTAGTAGTAAGCCTGATAAACCGGAAGAATTAGAACTCTATGGTGGGGGCTAAGTAACTGACATACAACCATTTATAGAGTTCTTTGGGATTACCGGTAATCCCAAAGAACCGTATAAATGATTGATAATTAGCGTATTAAGTTCCACCGCGTCGGCATTACAATGCTGCGGAAAACCTACACCGGCCAGATTAGAAGGCCGATGCGGAAGGCGGCGAAGGCGCAGATCCAGGCCACAAGGATGGTGTAGAGGCACAGGAGGATAGCCCAGCGCCAGGAGCCGGTTTCGTTCTTCAGGGCCACGAAGGTGGCGATGCACGGGAAGTACAGCAGAACGAACACCATGAAGGCAAGGGCGGCGGCGGTGGGAACGGTGACTTTGAGGGCAGCCTGGAGGGCGGTATCGTCCTCGTCACCCATACCTTCGTATTCCTCTCCGTCCTGGGCATACATAACGCCCAAAGTGCTTATGACAAGTTCCTTGGCGCCAACGCCGGCAAGAAGGCCAACGTCCATCTTCCAGTTGAAGCCAAGCGGCTCCATGGCGGGCTCGATGGCCTTTCCGACCATGCCGATGTACGAGTGTTCCTGCTGATAAGCGGCCGTCTGGTCCGCGTGACGCGGGAAGTACCCTAGGAACCAGATTGCAACTGAGAAGATGAGGATGGTGGTGGCCATTTTCTCAAGGTACTGCTTGCCCTTTTCCCAAGTGTGGCGCCAGGTGGCTTTCCAGGTGGGCATACGGTACGGCGGCAGTTCCATCACAAACGGGAGGTCGTCGTCCTTGACGAATTTTCCTATTACAAGGGCCGATAAAATGGCCAGCACTATGCCCAGAAGGTATATTCCAAGCAGCGCCGTGGCGGGACTTCCGGGGAAGAAAGCGCCTGCGAAGAGAACGAAAATCGGTAATCGGCCTGCGCAGGACATAAACGGAATTATGGCCATGGTGACAAGGCGGGACTTCCGGCTCTCGATTGAACGTGTAGCCATAATTGCCGGCACGTTGCAACCGAAGCCCATCACCATAGGGATGAAACTCTTTCCGTGAAGGCCGATCCTGTGCATCAGTTTATCCACGATGAACGCCGCGCGCGCCATATAGCCGCTGTCCTCCATTATGGAAATGAAAAAGTACAGGATCATGATGTTGGGAAGGAACACAAGGACGCTCCCCACTCCCGCGATGCAGCCGTCAACAACAAGGTCCTTAAGCCAGCCATCGGCCATAAGTGAGCCGACTGCGTTTCCAAGCCAGCCCACCCCGGCCTCTATCCAGTCCATAGGATACTGGCCGATTGTGAACGTTGCCCAGAAAACGAACCACAGCAGCACCAGGAAGATGGGGAAAGCCGCCCACTGGTTTGTGACAATGGCGTCTATCCTGTCAGTAATGGTGCGGCGGGGCTTTTCTTCCTGATATTTCTGATAGGTCTCGGCAAGGGCGCCCTGGATGAAGGCGTACTTTGCATCCACAATGGCGCTTTCCATATTGGTGCCCACAATGCCTTCCACGCGCTCACGTTCATCGGCCCGGGCGTCTGAGATATCACCGATGTTCGGCTTTGTGGAAAGAAGGCGCTCAACCTCCTTGTCCCCTTCCAGATACTTTATGGTTAGGTATCTGGTGGAGTAGGTAGCCTTCAGTTCCTCGTTATATGCTATGTGCCTCTGGACTCTCTTTATGCTCTTTTCTATCTCCGCGCCGTGGTTGATGTGGATGTGGCGGGCAAGACGGTCATCGGCCCCCTCATATATTTTTATGACGGTGTCAAAGAGTTCCGGGATGCCGCGGCCGTCACGGGAAACGGTTGGACAGACGGGCATGCCAAGGAGGTAGCCTAGCTGGGTGGTGTCCAGTTTATCCCCCTTGTGCTCAAGTTCGTCGTACATGTTGAGGGCCATCACAACCCTCAGGTTCATGTCTATGAGCTGGGTTGTGAGATAGAGGTTACGCTCAATGTTTGAGGCGTCAACCACGTTCACAACAACGTCGGGGGTGGTTTCCAGCAGGTTTTTACGGACATAAAGCTCTTCCGGAGAGTAGGCGCTGAGGGAGTAGGTGCCGGGTAGGTCCACCAAGGTTATTTCATAATCCCGAAACTTGAAATGGCCTTCCTTGGCGTCCACCGTCACACCTGAGTAATTGCCTACGTGCTCGTGGCTTCCGGAGGCAATGTTGAATAGTGAAGTTTTTCCGCAGTTAGGATTGCCCACAAGCGCAACACGGATAGAGTGGTGACGTTCCTCGGCAACATGGGCCATGGCTTCTCCCAGGCGCCGGGGCTCTTCCATATCGGCCGGAAGCCCCTGAAGGTGCTCATCGCTTACCAGCGCCTCCCTGGCTTCCTCCTCAGTTACCACTTCTATAAGACGTGCTTCCTCTCTCCGGAGAGAGACTTTATAGCCGATTATTTCATATTCGATAGGGTCCTTCAGGGGAGCGTTGAGGACAACCCTCACTTCCTTTCCCTTGATGAATCCCATCTCTATAAGACGTTTACGGAAACTGCCGTGACCGTGCACACGCACAATCACCGCCTTTTCCCCGGTCTTAAGGTCTGAAAGTATCATATAAAATAATTACCGCCGCAAAGTTAGTGCTTTGCGACGGTATGGTCAATCCCAATAAATGGGGATGGCTGAGCCGGGCGGCCGCTCGCTGGCGCGTAATGTACTGACTGTGAGTCGATTACGCATAGTCGGGTGCACCTGCAGGTGTACCCGACTTTTATCAAGTGGCTGAATCTCAGCCGTTTATGCGCCAGGGCCTAGAAGCTCAGGACCACGCCGGTGCCGTACTGGCCTGCGCCAAAGCGGATGTTTGCGCTGTAATTGCTGTGATTGTACTCAGTAGCAATCCAGTTCAGGCGCTTTTTGCCGATAACCTGAAGCGGAATACCAACGCTGAGGCAGATGTCACCTGCTGCAAGGAGAGTGGCTCCGGCGGCAAGACCCAATACGGCAAGCGCTGCCTTGTTGTCATATTCCTTGACTACTTTCTGGCCGTCCTTTTCTTCAAAGGTGACGTGATTGTTCTCGATGGCATAAACAGTAGCGACAGAACCTGCGATGGTACCAACCAGGCCGACGCCCGTTGTTGCGGCACCCACGATGGTGAGGATCTTACCGGTCTTGTACTGCTTGCATGCTCCTACGTAGGTCTGATTATAGACATCCTCGTCAATGAGCTGGAAAACTTCCTGGTCCGTGAGGGCATGGCCATTCTCATCCTCAAGGCCTGCGCGGTGCTGGCTGAGGGTGCTGGGCCGATACTGTGCGTTTGCTACAACACCAGAAGCGATGAACGCTACGGCTGCAATAGCCAGAACAATGATCTTTTTCATCCGGCTTAAAGATTTGCGTTGTCTTTCTTCCAGTCTGCAACTGCGGGAACAATGCCAAGGGACACAATCTCATCCCTCATCTTCACAAGGTGCTCATACGAGGCGTCAAGCGCGGCCATTTCCTCTGCGGTACCCTTGGGAGCGGAGAAGTGGCAGCCGGTGGCGTCAATTACGGTGGGCATAGCCATCATGACATTCTTGTACTTGCCTTCATTGACATAGGTGCCGGCGGGCCAGTAGAACTTGTCTCCGCCCATTGCGGCCTCGATCATCTTCACGGCCTGGTATGCGGGGCTCTGGAAGGAGCTGCGGCCACGGAGCTTGATGATGTTGGAACCACCCTGGATGGTGTTGTGCTTGATTTCTGCAAAGCGCTCTGCGGAAAGAGGAAGCTCTGAAAGGGGCTTTCCGTCAATCTTCACCTGGCTTGCGAATACTGCCATGGCCTCACCGTGACCACCATAGGTGTGGGCGCCGGTAACTTTGTACTGAGGTACGCCGAACTCCTGTGCAAGGGCCTCCTGCAGACGGGTGCTGTCAAGGGCTGCGAGGGAAGTGAGCTGTGAGGGCTTAAGGCCGGAGTGAATAAGGGCCGTGAGAGCTGTGACATCGGCCGGATTGAAGATAACCACCACAAACTTGGCGTCAGGGCAGTACTTCTTGATGTTGTCGCCGAATTCTGCGGCAATCTGGCAGTTGCCCTTGAGGAGGTCCTCACGGGTCATGCCTTCCTTACGGGGTGCACCGCCGCTGGAGATGATGTATTTTGCATCCTTGAAGGCCTCTGCGGGATCAATGGTGGCGGTGAAGTTCACGCCCTCGAATGCGCAGTGGTCCATTTCTGCCAGGACACCCTTGAGACCGGGCTCAAAGATATCGTAGAGGCAGATGTTTGAAGAAAGGCCAAGGCAAGCGGCAGTCTGGGCCATATTTGAGCCGATCATACCTGCTGCGCCAACAATAAGGAGTTTTTCGTCAGTGAGAAATTTCATGATATTTTCAATTTACGTTATTTCAATTGCAGCCACAAAGATACTAATTTCCGCGCAAAAAGTGTTTGAATTCATAAAAATGATTATCTTTGCGGTTGAATTTGTAACAATTAGTATGGAGCCTCCCAGTCCGGTCACATCCAGCCAGTTGAAGGTCGTCGGTTCAGACGATCCTTCCCCACGATTGTCCACCACATCTAACTGAGAAACCTGATATCCTCAAAAAAGAGTATCGGGCGCTACCGTATTGTTGTTCAGAACACTTTGTAATGGCACTTTATTTAAAGAAGGAACTTGAAAACGAAGCCACCATCGGAGTGTGGCAGATCACAGAAACAGAGGATGAGCTGATAAAACTTGCAGCCACCCCCACGGATGAGATGGAAGAAATCTCATTCATAAAGAGCGAATCCCTCCGCAAGCAGCGCCTTGCGGTGAGGGCCCTCCTCAACACCCTGTTTGACGAGAAGGTATACCTGAGCCATCATGATAATGGCAAGCCCTACCTTGAGAACAACCCCACAAATATCTCCATCACCCATACTGAAAAGTATGTGGCGGTAATCCTCCACGATGACCAGGACTGCGGCATAGACGTAGAATCTCTGGACCGTGACTTCTCCGCCGTGGAGAAAAAGGCTCTCAGCGAGGACGAGATTGATGACCTCCCTGATGAGAAGCGCAATGAGCAGCTTGCCATCTACTGGTGCGCCAAGGAAGCCATCTTCAAGCTCCTGAGCCTCTACAGCGTAGACTTCGCAGAGCAGATAGAGGTGGACCGCTTCCGCTACCGCGGAGAAGGTGAGCTTGAAGCCACCTTCGTGGACAAAGACGACGACGAGCAGGAATTCAACCTTGAATACATGACCTTCGACCGCCACGTCCTTGTTTGGGTGGTGGGAGACTAATCGGCCCCTGGCGCATAAACGGCTGAGATTCAGCCACTTGATAAAAGTCGGGTGCACCTGCAGGTGCACCCGACTTTGCGTAAGTGACTCAGTGAGAAGGAGTTCTCCGCCAGGCCGATATTACCTCAACGGCTCAAGGTCCACGGTACCGGGGATAACATCCACCGGAGGCTCTCCGTGAAGGTAGATGATACGCTGGTTGGGGCTGCCACGGAAAAGGAGGTCCGTGTCCCTCTGCTCCAGGATGAACGGGCCGTCTACAAGGACGTCCAGCCAGGGAAGCATTGCGGCCATCGTTGGATCAGCCTCAACTTCCTCAAGCGTGAAACCGGTCCAGCACCAGATGGTCTTTCCGGTTTCTTCCTTGATGCGGCGGGCAAGTTCCGTGAATGCCGGAGCCTGGTACATAGGATCCCCGCCGGAGAAGGTTACGTTGGACATTGAATCGGCCTTCACTATTTCCAAAAGTTCATCTACTTCCATCCACTTTCCTGCTTTGAAGTCCCAGCTCTGGGGGTTGTGGCACCCCTTGCAGCCGTGCTTGCACCCTGCGCAGTAAATGGCCGTTCGGAATCCGGGTCCGTCGGCCATGGTCTGATGCAATATATCAAGTACCCTGATTTTCACTGTAATTGTTAAATGATTGATTTATAGCCTTTTGGCAAATTTGCTCCAGGCAAAAACGCCCGGAGCAAAATTCATAATCGCCTGTATTTCAATAGTTTAAGTAAAACGGACACCTTATTCGTGGATTACCCTGTCGTGGAGTTCGGCCAGTTTGCCGGCGTTCCAGCGGTCCGTGGTACCTACAAGGTAACCGGTGATGCGCTGGAGGGTGTCAATGTGGTGACCGTGGCAGTGGGGGCACTCATGGAGGTCCTTCTCTGCGTTCTCATAGCCGCAGTCAAGGCAGCGGTTGCGGTTGTGGTTCACGGAGCCGTAGCCTATGTCGTACTTATCCATGAGGTCCACGATCTGCATGATTGCCTCAGGGTTGTGGGTGGCGTCACCGTCAATCTCCACGTAGAAGATGTGGCCGGCGTTTTCATACTGGTGGTAAGGACCCTCAATCTTTGCCTTGTGCTCAGGTGTGCAGTGATAGTACACGGGAACGTGGCTGGAGTTGGTGTAGTAGTCCTTATCTGTGATACCGGGGATGATGCCGAAGGTCTTCTTGTCCCTCTTGGTGAACTTTCCTGCAAGACCCTCTGCGGGAGTAGCAAAGAAGGTGAAGTTGTGCTTGTAGATTTCAGTGTAGCCTTTCACTCTGTCGGCCATGTGGGAGATGATCCTGAGACCCAGTTCCTGGGCTTCCTCGCTCTCTCCGTGATGTTTGCCGATAAGGGCGATAAGGGTTTCGGCAAGGCCGATAAAGCCGATTGAAAGGGTGCCCTGGTTGATGACTTTCTCTATGGTATCTTCTGAGTCAAGTTTCTCTGAACCCATCCAGAGGCCGTTCATAAGCAGAGGGAACTGCTTCTTGAGGGCGGTCTTCTGGAAGTCGAAGCGCTCATTGAGCTGGCGGGCGGCAATGTCAAGGGCCCAGTCAACCTTCTGGAAGAACTTCTGGATACGTGCTTCCTTCTCAGGCTCTTCCCTCATTGCTTCAATTGCGAGCTTCACGATATTGATGGTGGTGAAGGAGAGGTTTCCGCGGCCGATAGAAGTCTTGGGGCCGAATGCATTGGCGTACACGCGGGTGCGGCAGCCCATGGTTGCGACCTCGTGGACATAGCGCTTGGGGTCATCGGCCTTCCAGGCGTCGTCCTGGTTGTAGGAGGCGTCCAGGTTGAGGAAGTTGGGGAAGAAACGGCGGGCCGATACCTTGCAGGCGAACTTGTATAGATCGTAGTTGGGATCCTCAGGCAGATAGCTCACGCCCCTCTTCTTCTTCCAGATCTGGATGGGGAAGATGGCGGTGCTGCCGTTACCTACACCCTCATAGGTGGTGTTGAGGATTTCACGGATGATGCAGCGGCCTTCTGCCGATGTATCAGTACCGTAGTTGATGGAGGAGAACACAACCTGGTTTCCGCCGCGGCTGTGGATGGTGTTCATATTGTGAACAAACGCCTCCATTGCCTGGTGGACGCGGCCAACGGTCTGGTTCACGGCATGCTGGAGAGCACGCTCACGGCCCTGCAGACCGGTGAGGTCACGCTTCAGGTAATCGTCTATCTTGGCGGTCTTGAGGTCCTCGTAATCCGCGTTCATGATGGCGCACACCTTGTCAATCTCTTCCTCGAAGGTTTTGCGGACAAAGGGAGCAAGATAGAAGTCGAAGGCGGGGATGGCCTGGCCTCCGTGCATCTCGTTCTGGACGGTTTCCATGGAGATGCAAGCCAGAACTGCAGCGGTTTCAATGCGCTTTGCGGGACGGGACTCACCGTGGCCGGCCTTGAGACCGTGCTCCAGGATTACATCCAGGGGGTGCTGGATGCAGGTGAGGGACTTGGTGGGATAGTAATCTTTATCGTGGATGTGGATATAGTTACCTGCAACGGCTTCACGGACGGGGTCTGAGAGGAGGCACTCGTCCACATAGCTCTTTGTGGCCTCGGAGGCGAACTTCATCATCATGCCGGCGGGGGTATCGGCATTCATGTTGGCGTTCTCACGGGTGATGTCGTTGGCCTGGGCCTGGATGATGGTCTCAAAAATCTCGTTGGTCTTGGCCTTACGGGCAAGGTTACGTTTGTTGCGGTAGCGGATATACTCCTGGGCAACCTCCTGGCGGGGGCTGTTCATGAGGTGGCTCTCAACAACATCCTGGATTTCCTCAACGGTCATCTCCTCCTTGGGCAGAAGGGAGATATCGTGGGCGATCTGGGCAGCCAGCACAATATCTTCACCGTTCTCCGTTACATCCATTGCCTTGAGGATGGCGGCAACAATCTTCTGGTTGTTAAATTCGACGCGACGTCCATCGCGCTTTAGTACACGTTTTACCATATTGCGTTTATATTTCTGTGATCTTTGGTTAGGTCGGACTGGAGACAAAGTTATATCAAGCTTTTTTTATTTACAACGATTTTTCCGAAAAAAGTTATCAACAGTGCGTAAAAAAGCCTGTTAATTTGTTGATTAACAGGCAATTATAAAAGTTTCTAATTTAGAATTATTCTAAACAATAACTTTTGTGTTTCTTTTTGGATGAAGTTATCAACAGCCCCCGAAAAAAGGAGATGCCCGATCAAGTCGGGCATGACGGAAAGCCTAGTCACGGAGCCAGTTTTCGGGGTTCTGGGGGGTGGTGTCCTGCCAGAGTTCGAAGTGGAAAAGGTCCTCACCGCCGATGGTGTCCACAATGCCCACAACCTGGCCGGTCTTGACCTTGTCTCCGGGCTTTACAGCTACGGTAGCAAGTTTGGAATAGAGGGTGTAGTACGCGCCGTGGTTTACCAGCACGCACTGGTTGTAGCCGGGCAGCACCACAATCTGTGTGACGGTACCGTTGAAGACGGCTTTAGCCTGGGTGCCGCGTTTGACGGCAAGGGTTACGCCGTTATTCTGCGGGAGGTCCACGTTCTGGTACACGGGATGCTTATGCTTACCGAAGCGCTCCACGATTGCGCCCTCCACCGGCCATGGTAATCGGCCTTTATTGGAGGCGAACTCATTGGAGAGTTTGGTATCAATGGCCGTGGAGGTCTTCTTGCCGGACTTGCCGGAGCCGCCGCCCTTCTGCTTCTGGCTCTCCTTCCGGATTAAATCGGCAATCTTCTTATTCAGATCCTCCTTCTGCCTATTTTTAGACTGGAGCTGCTGCTGGTACTTCTTTCGGTCACTGCCCAGTTTCTGGACAAGGCGGTTACTTTCATCCTCCTCCCCGCGAAGCTTTGTACGCTCAGATGCGATCTGCTTCCGGGTAGCGGCTTCCGCTGCCCTGAGGCCTTCCAGACGCTCCTTTTCCACTTCCAGGGCGGCCGATGTCTCACGTATGCGCGTTGCCTGCGCGCCCATCTCTGATGCAAGCGAGCGGAGGTACCCGAAGCGCCTGAACCCCTGGCCGATGGACTCCGAGGCCAGCACATACATATACCACATACGGCTGTCGCGATTCTTGTAGGTGCTTCTCACAAGGCGGGCGTAATATGCGGAAAGGGTGTTGTGACGGGCCTGGAGCCTCTCAATGTCCTTACGGCATGTGCGGATGGAGTCGTCCAGGATGCGGAGGGTCTGGTCCGACGCCGCAATGAGTTTTTCCCGCGCCTGGATCTTGCTGCGCACCAGCGTAAGGTTTGTGAGTTCCCTCTCCCGGGCCGATGAATTCTCCTTGAGCTGACGGTTCAGTATTGCAATCTCCTTCTCCAGCTGGGCCCTCTGGCTTTCCAGCTTCTTCATGGAGCTGGATTTCTGGGCCAGGGCCGGAAGGGCCAGGCTAAGCGCCATTAATATAATAAGGAGCCTTCTCATTGTTCCAGACGTTTTGCCATGTTAAGGTATACCTGGGCCGAGTCATTCTCTCCAAGCGCCCGAAGCACCGTGGCGTAATGCCTGAGGATCACGGGGCTGTCCTTGCCGCCGTAAAGCATGGCATGCTTGAAGAAGGGCTTTGCCTCCAGGTCCTTTCCCTGAAGGTGAAGGATCCAGGCAAAGGTGTCAAGATAGGTGGCGTTATCAGGCTCCGCCTCAATAGTCTTCTTGGACATGGTGTACGCCTTCTTCAGTTTCCGGCCTTCTTCAGATAGGTAGTAGGCGTAGTTGTTGAGAACCGGGGCGTAGGAAGGATCTATCTTCAGGGCCTTGTCATAGGCCTTGTAGGCTTCCTTGGAATTGCCCTTTGAATGGTAGGCGTCCCCAAGCTGGGACCATGAAGCAAGAAGCACTTTTGTGTCCTTGGGATAATTCTTTATAAGGTATCGGCAGTTGCCGATTATTGCGTCGTAATCCTTGAGCTGGTAGTTTGCCATATTGGCGTAATCCATGAAGCCAAGCTCTGAGAAACGGTTGAAGGCATCCAGGGACTCATCCCTCATTGCCTCCCACTTCTGCTGCAGGGACAGGACCTGGATGTAAGTAGCCATAATGGGGACGCTCTCCGGGAATGCCACTGCGGCAAGGCGGAAGTAATTCTCTCCCTGGTCCCTCCTTCCGGTGGAGAAGAAGTAGGAGCCAACGGTGGTGTAGAGGGTGGAATCGGCCTGGGAATGCTCTACGGCAAGGACGGCAAGGGAGTCAAAGCTGGGCCTGTGTGCCTGCAGAACCTTGGGGTCTATGCTGCGGGTTATGTTGCCGATATACATGCTCTTGGACTGGGCGGGAACGTCAGGCGACGTAAAGAAGGGCCTGAGAGTCTTGAAATACTCCGGATACTGCCTCTGGCGCCTGTACACCTCGCTCATGCCCATTGTGGCGGGGATGTAGGAGCTGTCAAGCTCCAGGGCCTCAGTGAAGCGGGCGCGGGCAAGGGAGTCCTTGAAATCGGCCAGATATGCATCCCCCAGCATTGAGAGGATATGCGGCGACGAATAATCCCTGTTGAAGGCCTCCAGGGCCTCTACGGCAAGGTCCGGGCGGCCCATGGCCTGGTAAATGTCGTGGCGGGTGGTGGCAACTTCCTCCGACATCCCCCTCTGGTGCTCTATCTCCTCAAGGGCGCCAAGCGCCTTGTCAAAGTCCTTTTCCGTGAGGTATACCTCCAAAAGTTCATAGGGAAGGGACTGGTTTTCCGGAAAATCCTTCACCAGGGACTCATAGAGGGACTTTCCATCGGCCTTTTTCCCCTGCGCCAGATAAAGGCGGGCAAGGGTGCGCCTGTACCAGAAGTTGGTGCTGTCAAGTGCTACAGCCTTCTCAAGGGAAGCCTCCGCGCCGGGCATATCGTTAAGCCTCAGCTGTGTCTGGGCCAGGTAATACCATACGGCGTCGCTCTCCGGAGAGGCAACGCTGAGAGTTTGCAAAATGCGCTGGGCCTTTGCAAACTGACCATTGGAATATAGGGAAACGGCGTCTACCAGATTGGACTCCACGGTTTGCGCCCTGAGCGGGAGCAGCATGGCCAAAATGGCAAGGGCCAGAACGAATACTTTTTTCATCCTTGCAAAATTACTGCATTTTTCTCATTTTTGTGTAACAAATACCGCACCTTTTGAAACGTTTCTACATAAAACTGCATCTTATTACTTGGGCAGGGAACGAAGAATCCCCTGGAGGCCGATGCTCCCTTGAGGAGCTTGCGGCCGCCTGCGCCAAGGGAAAAAGGGATGCCCAGAAACGTCTCTTTGACTCCCTGGCACCAAAGATGATGGCCGTCTGCCTCCGGTACATGGGTAACCGGGAAGACGCCGAAGATGTGCTCCAGGAGGGCTTTGTAACGCTTTTCACAAAGCTGAACAGTTACAACGGCTCCGGATCATTTGAAGGCTGGGCCAGAAAGATCTTTGTAAACACTGCACTGATGCACCTGAGGAAGACAGATGCCCTGGGACTTTCCGGAGACATTGAAGAGGCGCGCTCCCTTTCCACGGAAGAAGCCACACCGCTTCAGAAGATGGGGTATAAGGAGCTGATGGAAATGATAGCCGGGCTTCCCCCGGATGCCAGGACGGTGTTTAACATGTTTGTGGTGGAAGGTTATTCCCATAAGGAAATTGCCGCCACCCTTGGGTGCACGGAAGCCACTTCCCGTTCAAAACTTCAACGGGCAAGGCTCCAGCTGCAGGAAATGATTAGTAAGAGAAAATGAGAGATCAAGACATAAGAGAGATACTCTATAACGCGGAGGAACCCGTTTCCCCCGGCGTTTGGAGTGCGGTAGCGGCAGGACTGGACGCAAAGAAACGCATTGTCCCCGCATGGATGTGGGGCGCCATGGCTTTTGCCGCGGCGGCAGCCGTAGCGGTTGGCGTTTTCCTGTGGCGTCCGTCAAATTTAAGGTTAGAAGAATATACGCCTGCTTCCCCGCTTGCGGCGCAGCTCCAAAATTCCCTTCCCGGTGGCATCGTAATGCCCGCAGAGGTATCATCGGCCCCGGTAAGGAAAGCCGCCGCACACATTGCTTTACGGGAGGAAGCTATCCTGGAGGCCGTACAAACAGCAACCATTAACCCGGTGCCCCTTCAGAAGCTTTCTTCCCGCCTGGCAATGCCGCCAGAGAGCTCTTATGTTGCCCAGGTAGACGACAACTACCTCCTCAATGAACTGGCCTGGGAGGCAAAGCCGCTTCCCGGCAGGGATATCTCCCTTACAGCTTCCGGCAATTTCCAGGCAAGTTCAAAGGCTCCGTTCCTGAGCCGCCGCGGCGCCGCTGCTGCTGCCGCTGTTCCCCAGGAAGGCGTATATGACCCTGTTCCTGAATCTGACAAACCCGGTTTTCCGTTCTCCGTGGGCCTTGGTGTCAAATGGAACTTCGCTCCCAGGTGGGCGGTTGGCACAGGTATCAATTACACAAATATCAGCCGCTCCTTCACCGCAAATTACGCCGATGACGGCTTTGTGCTCACCCAGGTACCCGTAGACAACATGCAGCACTGGATTGGCGCTCCCGTCAACTTCTACTTTGACGTTGTCCGCAGCCCCCGCTGGAGGGTCCACGTTCTTGCCGGCGGAGAAATGGATTACCTCCTTGCCAACAACTTCATGGTTCATGGCAACAAGCCCATTCCCTGGCAGAAGAAGGACACTTCCTTCCAATGGTCTGCAGGGGTAGGTGCCGGCGCGGAGTACATGATCACTCCCTGGCTGGGCATATATCTGAACCCCATGGTGCGCTACTATTTCACACGCGTGAGCGGGGCCGATATAAACGGTCTTCCCGTCCATCCCGTCCGCTTCATGATGGAAGGCGGCCTCAGATTCTCTATCGGCAGCTATTAGCGCTGCAGGTTAGGGCCGAAGATTTTCCTTAAAGACGATGTCTATTGGCAGCAATTCCGGGAGAGTGCTGTCCGGAGTTCCATAGAGAAGATAGTGAAGTATGGATTCTACCGCATAGAATCCCTGGCGTTCAGGATGCTGGTTGATGAGGAAATCCAGTGTACCCTCACGGACACATCTTGCATTACCGTCAGTTACATCAAAGCCGCCCACGACGAGTCCTGTTATACCGGCATCCCTGAGGGCATCAGAGATAAGATAACTTGAAGAAATTGCCACTGCTATTCCACCAACATTTGGATGTTCGCCCAAAAAGGACTTTAACTCTGAGACCACGGCTTCATGCCCAACGGTAGAGAACTGGGCTTCATGGATGACACGGAGTTTCCCATTCTCCGGGAAATAATCCTTAAATGCAGCTTTTCTGATGGCAGAGTTGTTGGACATCTGGGTACCAGTACGACGTGGCACCATTAGCACAAGTTCCTTGCCCTGCGGCGTAAGGCCGTCCATAAGCCTTGCCAGAAGGCGGCCGCAAGAAATCTGATTTGCCTTATAAGTGGCAACTGGTGTTGTTTCCTCTATTCCGCCATCCACAAAAACATATGGCACATGCCGTTTATTCAGGCGTTCACACAAATACCTGGTCTCATCAACGAAGGTTGTGCCCACTACCACAGCCGAACACGGTGCTTCTGCAATAGAGTCAAATGCATCACGGCAGGAGAGGGAGTCGAACTGATCGAAGAAAACAAACTGGCTCTCAATATCAAAATCTCCATATTCACTGAAACCTTCCTCAATTCCTTCACGAATGAGATCCCAGTACTCTCCTTTTTCTGATGAAGGGATGGAAACCAAAATCTTCAAAGACTTTTTGGTTTTCTTGAAAGCAACCGCCGATGTATGAAGGTTATACTTGTAAGATTGACCATCCAGAACCTTCTGAACGGCAGCAAGAGCCTCCTGAGACACTTTTCCGCGATTATGGAGGACCCTATCCACCGTACCGGCAGAAACACCTGCCAGCGCTGCAATTTGTTTTATGGTTAACTGTTGTGCCATTTCCTGCAAAAATAGTCAAAATTTGCATTATTATGAATTCTTTTTTATATTTGTGTCCGCACACACTTTAGGAATTATGAATACTTTGACAGGAAAAGTGGCCGTGGTAACCGGAGGCTCAAGGGATATTGGCAGAGCCGTCTCAGTCAAACTTGCCCAGGAAGGAGCAAAGGTTTGCATCAATTACTGCCACAATGAAGCAAAAGCCAGGGAAACTCTCCAAATGGTTAAAGATGCCGGAGGGGAGGCTATTCTGGTTAAGGCCGATGTTACAAAAGCCGAGGATGTCCGGTTTCTGATGGAAGAAACCGCCAAGGCATTCGGCCCACGCATTGACATCCTGGTGAACAACGCTGGTGGTATTGTCGGACGAAAAAAGATTGAGGAGCAGGATGAGAACTGGTACAACACTGTCCTGGACCTTAACTTCAAGAGCTGCTGGCTGTGCACACGTGACGTCCTCCCCTATATGAAAGAAGGCGGAAGCATCATCAACATCTCCTCCCAGGCTGCTCGTGACGGTGGCGGCCCCGGCAGTTCCATCTACGCATGCGGGAAAGCAGCCATGCTATGCCATACAAGGGCCATGGCCAAAGAACTGGGCCCTCAGGGAATCAGGGTCAATGCCATATGCCCCGGCATGATCAACACCTACTTCCATGACACCTTCACGGCTCCGGAAGGAAGGGAAGCCCTGCATCGGAGCGCCCCCCTTAGAAGAGAAGGTGAAGCCTGTGAAGTGGCTGGCCTTGTTGCCTTTTTGGCAGGAAGCGAATCTCCATACGTCACGGGCACGGGAATTGATATTAACGGCGGGTGTCTGTTCTCATAATGAAAGACTTGCTTAAACGCATACTTCGTGTAGTTGCACTAGTGGGGCCCGGGCTGTTTTGTCTGGGCTTTACTATCGGCACCGGCAGCGTTACATCAATGGTCAAGTCCGGCAGCATGTACGGAACGGACCTTCTATGGGTCCTTGCCATCAGCGCCTTTTTCACATGGGTGATGACAGAGGCATACGGACGCTTTGGCATCATGACCGGGGACACAGCAATCCATGGTATCAAGACCCGCCTGAAAGGAGGTAAGGTTTGGGCCATCCTTCTTATCATCGGCCTTGTAGTGAGCCAGTGGATAAGCCTTTCCAGCATCCTCAATATCACTTCCAACGCCGTAAGCGAAGTCCTCTATATGTGCATACCCGGGCTCCCGGAGTCTGCAGGCTACTGGATAGTCCTTGGGATGGCAATAGTAATTGCCGGTTCCATATGGATTATCCTGAATAAAGGGAACTATGGCGTATTTGAAAAGATACTGTCGGCCCTTGTCACCCTTATGGGGCTGGCCTTTATCCTGTCTCTGTTCATAGAACTACCGGAGCCGGGGACTATAGCAAAAGGGTTCGTTCCATCGCTCCCCAAGGATTCCGGCGCACTGCTTTTTGTGGCAGCTTTTGTTGGTACAACCATGTCCTCACCCACTTTTGTGATAAGGCCGATGATTCTGAAGAGCAAAGGCTGGGGGAAAGATGACGGGAAGCTTCAGCGGCGTGATGCCATTGTAAGCGCTTCCCTTACCTTCATCATCAGCGCAAGCATCATGATTTGCGCTGCGTCCGTTCTCCACACCCGCGGTATCACTGTGGAAAAGGTCCTGGACATGATTTATGTCCTTGAGCCCATAGCCGGCAGATTTGCCGTGGCCCTGTTCGTCGTAGGCCTTCTGAGCGCCGGACTGTCATCCCTCTTCCCCATTATGATGCTGGCGCCGGAGCTTATCAGCGATTATCGGCATGGGGAAATGCAGACCGGCACTCCACTGTTCAAAGTGCTGACCGGCATTGCAGCGCTTGCAGGCCTTACCATTCCCATCCTTGGGAAAAGCCCTGTCATAACCCAGATAGCATCCCAGGTGACACTGGTATTTGTCCTGCCGCTTGTAATACTCCTTATGATTATCCTGCTTTGGAAGCAGAAGGAACGCCCCGGCATTCTTTTCACAATCCTTATGGCGCTGGCCTTTGTATTCGCCTGCATAGTATCATATACCGGAATTGTAGCCCTAGGCAACCTGTTATGATTTCTAATCCAAAATATGCCCTTCTGGTCCCAACCAGCATGGGCGTCCGCCTTACGCCTCCAGACGGACAACCGGCTCATCTTGGAGGCAGCTTCACCCTTCAGGCTACCAGTGCCGAAACCAATGTAGCAAGCATTGCTTCCTCCCTTGGCCTACCAGTCAAAGTTCTCACCGCCTTTGTAAAAGGGCACCCATTCGCATCTTTCATCCGCGCCAATCTTCTGAGCCGCGGAATGTCCGTGGAAGGACCGGAGCGTGAACAGGGCGGTCCCTGGGGCTACAGGCATCAGATCAATATTGCCGACAGCGGCTGCGCCTCACGCGGCCCCCGTGTATGGAACGATCGCGCCGGCGAGGTTGGCCGTACACTAAAGGCGGCAGATTTTGATTTGGAACGCATTTTTGAGAGGGAGGGTGTACGCCTTGTGCACCTCAGCGGCCTAATAGCGGCGCTCGCTCCGGAGTTCTGCCTGGCCGTAGCAGAGAAGGCAAAGGCAAGCGGCTCACTCGTAAGCTTTGACCTCAATTACAGGGCTTCTTTCTGGAAAGGCCATGAGAAAGAGTACCGGGCCGTTTTCGGCAAAATTGCTTCTTTCGCAGACATACTGATAGGAAACGAAGAAGACTTCCAGTTATGCCTTGGCATTGAAGGTCCGGAAACCGGTGGAACCAATCTGGATGCCAAGACAGATGCCTTTAAGGAAATGATTGGGACAATTCGCAGCAGCTATCCCGGCGCCAGGGTTATTGCCACCACGCTTCGCGGAGTTAAGGATGCCAATCTGCATCTATGGGGAGTAATTGTTTCTGACGACACTGAGACCATAGTTATCCCACCACGGGAGATCCGTGTCCTTGACCGCATAGGCGGCGGAGACGGGTTCACAGGCGGATTGCTGTACGGCCTCCTTAAGGGCTGGAATATAGAAAAATGCGCACAGTTTGGCTGGGCGTCAGGAGCTCTGGCCGCAACCTTCCTTACGGACTATGCCCTTCCTGCAGATGAAGAGGAGGTTTGGAGCATTTGGGCCGGAAACGCAAGAGTAAAAAGATGAGCACATCGCTATGTAATATCGGCCTTGTTGGCCTTGGAGTCATGGGCCGGAGCCTTGCCGTCAATATGGCGTCAAAGGGCTTTAAAGTGGCCGTCTATAACTATATCCCGGAGGTCACGCGGAAATTTATGGCCGATGGAAAACCGGGATTCACCGGAACCTATTCCTATAAGGAACTGGCGCAGAGCCTTGAGCGCCCAAGGAAAGTGTTCCTGATGGTGACGGCAGGTGCTGCCGTGGACCAGGTCATCTCTGAACTTGAGAAAGTGCTGGAGAGCGGGGACATTATCATTGACGGCGGAAACTCAGACTTCCACGACACTGACCGCCGATGCCGTGAAGTGGAATCCAAAGGCCTTCTATATATCGGCACCGGCGTTTCCGGCGGCGAGGAAGGTGCCCTCAAAGGGCCCTCAATGATGCCCGGCGGCTCTCCGGAGGCATGGCCACTCGTGAAGCCCATCCTTCAGGCAATATCGGCCAAAGTGGAGAATGGAACGCCCTGCTGTGGGGTGGGCAGCGGCGGCGCCGGACACTTTGTGAAGATGGTGCACAACGGCATAGAATACGGCGACATAGAGCTCATCTGCGAGTGCTACCACCTTATGAAGGAGGGTCTTGGGATGACAAACGCCCAGATGCAGGAAACGTTTTCCCAGTGGAACCACGGAGACCTTGACAGTTACCTCATAGGCATTACCGCAGACATCCTTGGGAAAAAGGACTCTGAAGGCCGATACATACTGGACACCATCCTTGACACCGCCGGCCAGAAGGGCACCGGGAAATGGACGGTGCAGGCTGCGCTGGACCAGGGCGTTCCGCTATCTCTCATAAGCGAATCCGTGTTTGCCCGCTGCCTTTCTTCAAGAAAGGAAGAAAGGGTAGCCGCTTCCACCTTACTTGAGGGCCCCGCTAAAAAGACACTCAAACTTGATCTTGAGGATCTTCGCAAAGCCCTTTTGGCTGCAAAAATCGTATCCTATGCCCAGGGCTTCAGCCTTATGGACAGCGCATCCAAGCAATATGGATGGGACCTGAACCTTGGGGCCGTTGCGCTTCTTTGGCGCGGCGGATGCATCATCCGCAGCGTGTTCCTTGGCCGTATTAAAGACGCTTATCAGACCCAGCCAGATCTAACCAACCTGATGCTCTCACCCTGGTTCAAGGAGATGCTCGCTCAGGGGCAGGCCTCATGGCGGAAGGTGGTTTCAGAAGCCGTTTTAAGCGGCATTCCCGTTCCGTCCCTCAGCGCCGGCCTGAGTTACTACGATGGATACCGCTGCGCATCCCTGCCTGCCAATCTCCTTCAGGCGCAAAGGGACTATTTCGGGGCACACACCTATGAACGCACGGACCGCCCCCGTGGAGAATTCTTTCACACTGAATGGTTATGATAAAGAAATTACTGATCCTATCTCTTACAATGCTTCTTGGCATTGTAGCATTCGCTCAGGATAATGATTACTCCTTCACTGAAGCGGCAGACCTTACTATCGTTGGGAAAGTATTTCCCGACACACCCAACCCGTACCAGCGTATGGATTTCACCAAATATGGTGGATGGGATGAAAAGGATATCAATCTTCTGGAGATGCCCTCGGGAATAATAGTCACTTTCAAGACAGATTCTCCTGTAATTGCGGTAAAACCCGATTTCAGCTATCTACACTACACAAATTCCTCCTGCATTGCATCCAGGGGCTTTGACCTATACATTAAAAAGGATGGCAAATGGATATGGGCAGGTATGTGCGCATACAACCATGATGTTTCAACCGAAAATGGGAGAATCAGAAAAATGGTAGACCATATGGATGGCAGCATCCATGAATGCTTGATGTACCTTCCCACCGAGAGCAAATTAAATTCTCTGAAGATTGCCGTCAAGAAAGGGTCTTTCATAGAAAAGGGAGATGTTCCTTTCCGTCACAGGATTTGTGTCTACGGTTCTTCGTTCATGCATGGTGCCAGCACAACCAGAGCGGGAATGACCGTTCCGGGGTACCTTACCCGCGCTACGGGAATGCAGTTCTGCAGCCTTGGCGTAAGTGGAGACTGCCGTATGCAGCCACAGTTTGCCAATGCCCTGAAAGATGCCGATGTAGATGCTTTTGTCTTTGATGCTTTTTCCAACGGCAATGCCCAAACAGTGAAGGAGAATCTTTTTCCCTTCATAGAAACGCTCCAGGCATCAAAGCCGGGAGTCCCGCTCATATTCATGCATACTATATGGCGGGAGCGCAGAAACTTCAACATGGAGCATGATGCCGCCGAGGCAAGCAAGATTGCCGTCGCAGACAGCCTTATGAAAATTGCCGTGAAGAAGTACAAAAACGTTTACTATATAAAGTCAAACGCAACATCTCCCACGCATGACACCACTGCAGACGGTGTACATCCCGGCGACTGGGGCTATTACATATGGGCGGAATCCGTCCGCAAACCCATCCTCCGCATACTTCGTAAATACGGTATTCGATAAGCATCGCGGATATTTTCAACTACTTGGCAATATCAATACTTACCGGAGATATTGCTGACAAGGGAAGCCAAAGGATAAGGCTGGAGCAGGCTGGGCCATTATTGATGCCGATTCTGAAGTCTGAATAATCCTTGCCATCCACCTTAATGGCCGATGGCGCCACCCCAACCCCGGGAAGGATGATGCAGATGCCATTTGAGGGTTGTTCGGATGAAGCGTGAAGCCTTAGTGACAGATTTTTCTCGACTTCGTCCGAAATGACATAAGCCCTCTGTTCCACGTTGTACGGCACCTCAACTTCCCCGCAAGTCATCCTGGGAGCGCGAAGCCAGGACTTGGCCAGAGGCAGCAGATCCACGGCGTCCCCTTCTGTACATCCAAGGAGCATCAGTTTGGTTATCTTCCAGGTGGAATTCAACTCCCCAGAGGACACTTTTGAAGTATATGGCGTTTCCTTTCCTTCTTCCGGAGCGTAAACAGCATCGGCCGGGCCCGAAATCTTTTCAACGCTGTGCGGAGCATTATACTGCGTGGCAGTGTATGTATGCGACGGGGCGTCTGCCACAACGGCATGCCTACCCACAACGTAATCCTGGGCCACGGGCCAGTGGTTGCGCCACGGGAAATCCGAATAATCAGACCATTTTCCGGAGTAACGGTCTATACGTGTGCCGCGCATATTCTTTTCATTAAGGCCGGAGCCGTCCTCCAGAATCAGGTAAGGATTCCACTGGCTGTTGAGATAGGTCACCTGGATATTAGCGCCCGGAAGAGACGGGGCATCCTGACGTTTTTCAGCGTCCAAATCCCATCCGTAAGTCTCTGTCCGGCCATCCATTGCTGCAACAGACATTATCCTGGCTGCATCCAGGACATCCTCAGGCCGCTGTGACGGATGCAGCACCTGGAGGCTCTGACTCCATTCCATCCACGCCGCCGGGGCCGATGTCCAAAGGTCCATCTTTCGCACGCATACCCCGTCAGGATAGAAGATATAGGTTTCCTCCGAGCAGTCTCCCCACTGGGACTCCTCACTCTGGAAGGGAATCTTCTGATTTACGCCCACAGGAAGATGACGCCATACCACAACGGTACGGGCCGGAGTATTCTCCACGACGCGGACACTGGAGAAATCGGCATGTTTGTCACTCATGTTTTCCGGGCATCCCCACTTGGTTACTTTAGCGCGTTCCACAAACTCATTACTCATCCAGTTCCCCTTCTCAGTCACAAAACAGGGAGCATAGGAAATGCCGTGCCAGAAAACCACCTTCCAGGGCTGCTCAGGGCCAAAACCAACCACAATATCATCAAGGCTTCCCCTCCACCTGCGATCAAAGGCATCATAATATTTCAGGGGAACATACCAGGCTCCAAAATCAACCTGCTGAGGACCTGAAGGCAGGACACGCTCTTCAAAACCAGGCACAGATGTGCCTGGGGCATCAGACCGGAAGAATTTCTTCCTGAGAATCTTCTTATACGTACACTTGTCGGCATAAATATTCAGCTCATCAATGGCTCCGTCAAAAGAACTGTAGATTGGAATACTATGGTTCTCAAAGAATGAAGGCGTGCGCACCTGAGTGCGGCCAATCCATAGGTCATAGGCCGATTGATCAACTTTGTTGAATGTGACCGGAGCCTTGGCCACTTCCTTACCGTCAACAGCGAGGAAAATCCCTTCTCCACTTTTGAAAAATGCCGTAAGCCGCGACCACTCCCGCAGCGGCAGGCCTTGAGGAGACTCCGCCTCAACGTCTTTTACGGTAAAATGTACCTTACCAAAACAATCAAGCCACAAATTCCATCCCTCAAGGCCTTCATCGGCCTTGCGGCAAACAACCGGGCAGGGGCTCTTGGGGAAGGCAAGGGGGCACACCCATACGTCTACGGTGAAATCGGCCTTGGGTTCCGGCACTTCAGCAGCCGGCAGGACTATTCTGGAGTCAAAACCGTCAAAGAGCATTGCCCCGCCCTCGACTCCGGGGACAGTTCCGTCATTGAACGGCAAGGATAACAAGGCCGACAAGGCCGCCTGGAGAAAGATATTCATATCAATACTAAGTTCTGAAGTGTATAGCGCTGAGCACCTTCATAGACTCATCAGCTGCGCTAATGAAGGATACGGAGTAACGACGCCCGCCCTTTTCAACATTCACTACAACATGGCAGCCCTCGAAAGAGTCAGGCGCGATATCTTTCATCCAGGCAGCATCACCATCCTTTGCCCGACGTTCGGCAGGCATAATCGTAGGGCAGATAATCCGGTCCTGTGGATAGATTGAACGGTCTGAGAGGAGTTCCATACAGGGTGGCAGGTTGTGGAGCTGATCCCATACACAACTCACATACACCTGAGAGCGAAGTGCGGCGACGAGTTTTCTACTCATCGAATTATGTCCATGGTGATTGATTTTGGCCACATTGGCTGGGCCGCAAACCTCGGCGATGTCATCTTCTATAAACCGGACCGTTCCGTCCGGATCCTTGAATTTAGCCGAGAAATCTCCTGCCGTATAGAAACGGAATTTTCCATAGGAAAAGACCATCCCGAGCGACATGGCGTTCTCGTTCAATGTCTTCGGCTTCTGAGTTTTCACCGCTTCAAAGAGGTCTTTGATCCGCCCGTCCGGATAGGCGATACGGCCGTTGGCGCATATGTTCCTGACCGAGAAGGATGGGTATTTTGCGCCGTCATGGAGTTGGACAATCTGGTCTGTTGCCCCCAGGCGAAACTTTTCTATCTCGAGGCCACGATGCCTCTGCATATAGCTGTAGAAACGCTTCATGTGCTGCACTGTATCGGGGTCTCCGCCCATGGCCGTATCCGGAATAGGGTCGCTATAATCCGGCCAGCAGCGGTCGATAGCTTTGCGGAAGTTCAAAGTCTCGGCGGCCTGGGAGAAGCCACTGAGCGCGTATTCTTCACCATCGCGGATGATTTTCTCGGCAAAAAAATGGTCGCTGCCTGCATGGTCATTGTGATAATGACTCAGGAGCATATAATCAACATCGGTGACGGCTGGATTGACACGCGTCACATATCTGGCAATCCACTCGCCTGAATGGCGGGCCGGGCTCGGAAGCAGCGGAACGGCCTTCGGCCCACGGGCAAGTGCATCAAAGTCACCGCAGTCCAGCAGCATTGTTGTCCCATCTGGAAAAATCAGGAACATAGACTCCGCTACGCCGGTATAGATGAAATGAATCTGGAACTGCCCTTCCTTCCAACCCGGCCATGTCTTGCCCGCAAGCTTGTCCTTGCAACCGGCGGCAAAAGCCTCTTGCCAGTCTGTAAGCCACAGAGCCATGCCGCTCAGGAAGGAAACTCTCAGGAAATCTCTTCTGTCCATTTCACTGTATCTTTAGGGTTAAGGGCTTCCGCGATACGTTGTTTACCATTTCAAACAGGCGAGAGGAATCACCTTGACTCCATCTTCCCGTGTATATGCCAGATTGCCGCCTGTTAGGACAAGCAGTAGATCTGGCTCCCGAAGAGGAACCTGCTTCTCCTCCTTATTGCTTTCTCGGATGAGGTTCCTCAACTGGATGAGATGTTTGGCTCCATCCTCAATCTCGCTACTCCCCAATTTGCATTCGATCAGTGCATATCTGCCATCCTTCAAATGAAGGACGATATCTGCCTCCAGGCCGTTACGGTCGTGATAGTAAGAAATGTTTGCATCTTCTCCTTGCGTATACGCGCGTAAATCACGTAAACACAGATTTTCGAAGAAGAATCCGAAGGTCTTGAGGTCATACTGGAAACTCTCAGGTGAAAGACCGAGAGCCGCAATGGCGATGGAAGGATCTACGAATTCACGTTTGGGGCCGCTGCGCATTCCTGAAGCAGAACGGATAGCCGGACACCAGCCATAGATATCATCAAGGACATACAGTTTGTGGAGAACATCGGCATAGTCGTCAAAGGTAGGTTCCGACATACTGCCGAGCATCCCCTTAACGTCCTCAATCATTGTGGATTTTTTAACAAGCGAGGAGATGTTCCTTGCATATGATCTAAGTATTGCCTTTGCAATTTCCGGTTTGCGCTTGACTCCGTCGAACTGTGAAATATCACGGTCACAGGTGCTGTTGAAGGCATTATAGGCAATTTTGAGCCGAGCTTTGTCTGTGCGGCATTTATATGTCGCCGGCCAACCTCCGCGGCAAACGGCATAAATAAGGCCCTCAACAGTTGTGTCTGATTTAATACCATCAATATTCTGGGATGGATTCGCAAACAACTCAGCAAAGGAAATCTTGCCATTGGACTCCCCGGTCTCATAGAGGCTCATGGTGAACATTTTCATGACCTCAATACGGTTTGAACCGGAGTGCTTGACTTTATCAGGATCAAAAGCCTTGGAGCTGGTCAGAATGAATTGTCCCACTTCGCCGCTCTTATCAACATCATTTCTGACGGCATCCCATACTACCGGAAAGTCTTGCCATTCATCTATCAGGCGCGGATAATCACCCTTCAGAAGCATAGAGGGACGGGACTCTGCCGTAGCCTTGTATGCTTCATAGTTGTCCGGATCCTGCAGTTTAATTACACTCGCCGCCACTTGTTCGGCAGTGGTTGTTTTACCGCATCCTTTGGGGCCTTCAATGACAACGGCGCCAAATGCATCGAGATTTTCAAGTAGCTGTTTATCTGCCTTCCTTTTTCTGTATTCCATATACGCATCGTTTTTGTGCAGGACAAAAATACTCTATTTCAATGAAACCCACAAAAATGATTTGGTTTTTCACGGCGATTCACTTTGGTTTTCTGCAAGGTTTTACTTTTGTTTTTTGCAGTTAATTGTTTTTTCCAGTGAAGCCACCGGGCACTCAGCATTGGGAAGCGCAATGACATCGTCTGATCCGGGAATGCTATTTGTTCTTTGTCCTATAGCTGAGGTGCACGTTCATTTCACTGTATCTTAAGGGTTAAGGGCTTCCGCGTAGCTTTAACCATCTTGGTTACAGGGCCGCCGGCAAGGCAGGCGATGACGGCTACATCATTCCCGATGAGTTCCCGGTCAAAGCGGAGTGTGAGCACCACAGAAGACTTGTCTTCACTCCAGCTGGCACTTGTGACCAGCGTGCCGAATCCGGTGGAGACTGTTCCCGGCTGACTGTAGGCAAAGTACCAGTTGAGAATGGGAGATGACAGGCCGGAGAAATTACTCCAGCCGCCGCCTCGGCCGGTTTCTATCATAAAATGCTCGTAGCAATTGTATGAGTCCTCGCATTCGCGCTCCCAATTCTCCAGTGCGGTGTCTGCTATGCGCTTTGCCAGGTCCGGACGGCCAATATCCAACATTGTCTTCCAGAGAATCATCTGATGAGGCATCCACACCGTCCCGTTCCAGTAGCCGTCTATTCGGTAATATGGTGCTGTCTGATCCACGGCGGTGATGCCGCAGTCACTCCAAAGCTCCCCTTGCGTAAAGACATGGCCAATCAAAGCCTCTTTTTGAGCATTATCCACTATACCGGCCACAAGCGGTGTTACACCGTCAAGACCCATATTGAAATTGACGCCTTTATCAGTCCTGTAAATGCTTCCGGGAGTTCCGTCAGTATCGTGCTCCACATAGCCGAAATAACCTGTTTCTGAATCCCAGGCATTATCGAGAATGCCTTTTGACATTGCCGCAATATCGGCCTCAAACTGTTTGATATCGGCCGTAAAAGACTTTTTCTGTCTACCCTTTGCGCCGGCCTCCAGATGTGAGGCAATCAGACGAAGAATCTTTGCGCAGCGGATGTAATAGGAGGTGGAGACCATCGGAGTAGTGCGGCTGCGAAGCTCCTTTTGCGGGCGAAGTGTCCACTGCGGCGGATAGTCATCCCAGCCGCCACTGTTGTAGAAAATGTTCCATGTCTCAAGCAGGCCGGAAGGTTTGCGGAATCGGGGACCTGTCATATAATCATAGAAGCGCTTTAGACGAGGGTAAATCTCCTGGAGCTCATCCATGTTACAACCGCCCCTTTCCCAGACATCTCCGATGGCAAGGATCTGTGTGGCGAGGGGTGTTCCGTGGTGTACGAAAGGAGCTTCTTCCTCCGGGACTGTTGTGTACTGCCTTATTATCTGGTAACCACGCCCCGGGTCTATCTCGCTCATGGCCCAGCCGATGAATCCGCAGTCCCAGGTATAAAGGCTGTTCCAGTTTTTCCCGGGGCAGAAATGGCGTATGGGCTCACCAAAGGCATCTATGGGATAGACCACGTTGGTCAGGAGAGTGGCTTGAAGAAGTTGGATGCCAAGGGGGAATGGCCGGTCTGGCTGGCCATGACGGCAATTGTCATTCCCGGCTTGACCTGGAATCTTCTCCCCTTTGAAAATAACCATCCTCAACGTAGTATCGCTTTGAGGCCTCAGAACAATGGGACGCAGGAAATTGGCGGTATAATGGCCTTTACAGTCACCTTTAAGGTCTTTGTAAACGTGGTCGTGGACCTTGATGGGCATAAGCTGCTCCAGCTTGGCGCAACGCCATTGACGGACTTCGCTCAAAGGATAGTCCCAGGCAACGCCATAGGCGGCATCCACTTCCGGATAACGCACTGTGAACCACCCCTCTCCCTGCTTCAGTTCCGGCGTCCATTGCCCCTCAGTGCCACCTGCCTTACGAACGGCAAGTTGAAGGTTGATATTCTGCACCTCAGGCGTATTGTTTACGCAGCGGGCCTCAAGCAGTACGCTGTCATCATCTATGACGTTGTAGGTAGCATCCACGTACACCCTGTCCTTCCATTCCAGCTCATAACGGTAAGTGAAACGAGTCATGTCGGCCGAAACCTCCCAGGGGTGAACGCCTGACTCAAACAGGGCGCAAGGAACCATTACATTACGCCTGTAAATACCCGGAACAAGGCAAAACTCTACCTGCGTTGCGGATGACAGGTCCTGGATATGGGAGATTCCAAAATACTCCTTTGAATACGGCCCCCATTTAGATAAAGAGGCTATATCATGCGAATGCTCTCCCCCTGCGGCCGGCAGGGAGAGAATTGGGTTGAATCCGTCATTGAACGGTAGAGAAATGATTGCGGCAATGGCTGCTTTCAGAATGCAGGATGTATATAGCATAATCAATTAACGTAACAGTCCTATCAGTCTATCCGGATAGTTTGAAATAATAGCGTCTACACCACAACCGGCAACCGCAAGGATATCGGCCTGTTCATCTACCGTCCAGGGGACAACTTTTATACCCAAAGAATGACAATAAGCAACATTCTCAGCGGTAACCACACTGAAATGTGGAGACCACCATCCTGGCAAAAAGCTGATTCTGGAAAGTATATCCTTGATGTCTGTGTCCTTCTTTGTGAGAAATGCCAGAGTAACTTCTGGCCACCTTTGGTGAATATACTCCAGTGAGCGAACATCAAAGGTCTGCACTATCAGACGCTTTCCAAGGTTTTTGGAAAGAAGAAGCGGAATAGAGGTATCACAAAAAGTCTTGTAATCCGGCCAGTTGATACCTTCCCCCTCATCGGCCGATGACTTGATCTCTATATTATAATTAGGAAGGGGAAGCTTATTATCCGAGGCATACTTTTCAGTATAGTCAATTAGCAATGATGCAAGAGGGACATGCTCTGATAGGAGTATTTTTTCTGGCCACTGTTCAGTATACTTAAGCCCAACCTCATATTTTGCAATGCTGTCATAAGGCATAGTATAAAGATATTCCTTGGCCTCTCCTTTCTGAACAGGGGTGCCATCCGGCCTTATGGCACAGCGATAATGGAAATAATTGTCATGAGAAAGGACCACCTGACCGTCAGCGGAGATTTGCAAATCCATCTCCAAAGTGTTTACACCCAGATCAAGTGCATTCTTCATTGATGAAAAGGTGTTCTCCGGCATCAGGCCCGCTCCTCCCCTATGGGCTTGAAGGTCTATCGGAACAGTAGTATTATGTCCACATGCACACAACACAATGGAAAGACATGCCAAAACAGCCTGAATAATATTCTTGTTAAGATTCATAATCATTATTATCTTTACAAAGATATGAAAAAGATTTTATAATTTTGTGTGTGCACACACAACATGCTTCATAGAATGAAATATTTAATAACAACGCTTCTCCCGTTACTGATAGTATCTGCCTCTTCTTTTGCGCAGAATTCCTGCTATGCCCATCTGGACGGAGACACTCTGCGCATAGGAAACGCGCATATAGAAAGAGTATTTGCATGGAACTCCGGAGCGCTAAGAACACTGTGGCTTGAAGACTTGTCCAACGGCCGAAAATTGAAATCAACAAATGATTCACCGGACTTCGTTATTTCCAAAGAAGCACCGGAAAATGCAAGTTTGGAAGTTATTACCACCCCTGCAGGAAAATGGTCCAAAGGCAGTTTTACTGCCAGGATTAACTATAATATCGGCAGTGTCCTGGTGCGACGGGATTATCGTCTATATGACGATGTCCCGGCCATTGCCTGTGACACATATATCAAGGGAACTTGGGACATTACGCCTGTAGAAGCTCCAGTATTGGACCAGATATGCCTTAAAGGAAGGAACTGGCACTGTACCGTTGTAGAGTTCCATGACCGCACAGATGTCCACAACACGCTACTGGAAGAGCATAAGTTCATATCATACCATCATGAAAAGGATTGGAATGGAAACTTACTGCTTGCAAGGGATGCCACCACCAGGAATGGGCTCTTCATACTCAAAGAAGCGCCATGCTCAGATATGCAAGTTGGTCCCGGAGCCGCTGATTTCCGGACCAAAAACGGATGGTTCAGGGTTACGCGGATAGGGTTTGAGCCATCGGACATACTTCCGGACGAATGGACCCGTCTCTACGGCTGCGTTTTGGGAGTGACCGGAGACGACAGCCTGTCAGAAGTCCTGGCGCTCCGTTCTTATCAGAAGAGTCTGCGACATCAGCCAGACATGATTATGATGAACACCTGGGGAGACCGCAGCCAGGACGGGCGCGTCAGCGAAGCCTTTTGCCTTCAGGAGCTGGACAAGGCCGCCAGATTGGGCGTTACAGTATACCAGATCGATGATGGGTGGCAATTAGGGAAAAGCCCGGCATCGATAGTTGAAGGCGGTTCCTTTGATGATATTTGGAGTCGTGCAGGCTACTGGGATCTTGACCCGGCGAAGTTCCCGCGCGGACTGCAACCCATTGTGGATAAAGCCCGCTCACTTGGAATAGAGATAGGCCTGTGGTTTAACCCAAGTGTGCAGGACCACATGGCCGATTGGGAGAAGGACGCGGCAGTTCTTACCGGGCTATACCAAAAATACGGCATTCGCGTCTTCAAGATCGACGGCCTTGTCATCCCCTCAAAGAAAGCGGAAAGGAATCTTCGGAAAATGCTGGACCGTGTCCGCGAAGAGACCGGCGACGAAGTTATCTTCAATCTGGATGTTACCAACGGACGCCGGATGGGATATAACTGGTTTGCAGAATACGGGAACATATTTTTGGAAAACCGCTACACCGACTGGGGCAATTATTACCCGTACAAAACACTGCGAAATCTATGGCAACTTTCGCGATACGTTGCCCCCGAGCGCTTCCAGATTGAATTCCTGAATCCTTGGAGGAACGCAGACAAGTATCCGGGGAACGATGCCTTTGCCCCGGCCAATTACTCCTTTGACTATATTGCAGCCACAACATTTGCCGCTCAGCCACTTGCTTGGATGGAGGCTTCCAACCTGCCGGAAGATGCTTATTCCACCGGACAAGTATTGAAGGGATGGAAGGATATATCGGCCCGCCTCCATTCCGGCACCATCCTCCCTATAGGAGAAGAGCCCTCCGGCACATCATGGACGGGATTCCAGTCAATAAAGGACTCCAAGCACGGCTATTTTCTTATCTATCGTGAAGACACTCCCACAGCCAAGGGCTGCATAAAGACCTGGCTGCCGGAGGGGAAGCGGGTCTGCTTCAAGCCGGTTCTTGGCTGCGGCAAGTCCTTCCGTGCCAAAGTTGGCCCTGGCGGCACAATTAATATTAAACTCAGTGAGCCCAATACCTTTGCTTTGTACGAGTATTCGGTAAGGTAATACAAATGATCGGGGGCCGGCTTAACCGGCCCCCGATTGATTAGTCCATTCTGTATTCTACTACTACCGGCCAGTGGTCGGAGAGATACTCTACAGAGGAATAGGTTGCAGTGGGAATCGTGTATGATGCCACCGACGGGAAACCTTTGTAGAACTGAAAGTCTATAGTGGCCACGTTTCCGTTCTCCCAGTCCCAGTCGTTGTAGGTGCGGCCGGTGGCTCCTCCGGTAAAACCGTCGCGGGAGAAATAACCGTAAGTGCCATCCTTCCACTCATCAAAGATGGCTTCAAAGTGGGAGGTATTCATGTCGCCCATGAACAGCAGCCAGCCGTCCGTGGCGGGGTTGTAGTGCCCGTCAATCCAGGTCTTGATAACACCCATCTCGGTCTGGCGCAGGGCAATCACCTCGTCCGATCCCGGCGTGTTGTTGTTTTTTGTCCTATAGCTGAGGTGGACGTCCATCACCAGCATCTTCTGGCCCTCATAGGTGCATTTCATCCAGGTGCAACTGCGGTAGGAATTCTGGTTGGAAGATTTGGTAGGCGTGGTAGGAGCGCCGGAAGTGAGCCAGAACGTGCCGGACGACTGTACCGTGATGTCATCTGTATTATACAAAATGACCTCGTTGGATCTTTCCGCGCCGGATATCTGTTGCCAGACACTCAGGGAAGTGTTGTCATAGACTGCGGCGTAACCGGCGCAGTTACCGGTGAGGTAACTGCGCTGGTCCTCCTCGCATTCCTGCATGCAGATAATCTGGGGCTGGCGGTCGTTGATGAACGCCGCCATGCCGCTCCTTCTTGCGCTCCATGCATGATCACCCGTGTCTTCCATTTGGGAAGAACGGATGTTCCAGGTTATTGCCTGGAGATTATTCCTTCATATAGCACCTTCCTGATAAGCGCCGGGCCACCACTCGCCGCTGCCGCGGTCATTACCAATCTGATCCTTATTCAGGACACCCTTCTCTTCCAGCCAAGTCTTGAAACCGGAGCTTGCAGTGTTGAGCTGGCTTGCAAAGCTGCTGGCAGTGATGGCGGTATATCCTCCGCTCAACGAGCCATTCCATTCCCAAGTATTGTTGTTCCAGGTAAGACCTCCGAAGTTAGCTGCAGATTTAGAACCGCTGTCGTTACTTGATGTATAAGAACCTCCGGAATTACCCTTTGCAGAATAGACGTTATTGTAACCATTGCCGTCAACTGTGTTTGTCCACCATGCATATTGCTCAGTTCCGGATGCGATGATGCAGTTGTTTATGAAATATGCCTTTTTACCGCTCTTCGTATTCAAGACATACACCAGTTCTTGTCCATTCGTAAGCATGTTCAAAGATGAGGTACTCCTCGCAGAGCCAATCAGTGAGCAGTTGCTGATAACACATTCTTCCATCACCTTATCACCCGTACCATTCAGGCATATCCAGTTTGCCTCGTCCCCACCAGACCTCAAAGTATATGTATTATCGTATACACTGCTGTTATTCATGCAGAAATACTTGGTCTTTTCAACGTAAATGGTGGTCCCGTAATAATAGGAAATCCAGTTCCCATTGAACGAGCATCCGTTCAAGTAAAGACCGCTAGCAGTACAATTGTACGCCGAAATTGCACCTCCTCTTGTTGCATGGTTTCCTTCAAAATAGCAATTGTTGATATAAGACATGCCGTCTGCATAGTAGGCGATGGCACCTCCATAGGCGCTCTTTACCTCAGATCCGGCGCTATGGGTGTAATTTCCGATAAAGGTACAGTTATCAAAAGTACTGGGAGTGGCATCGTGTCCGAGACGGATTGCTCCGGCATGACGTGCGTAGTTGTCATTGTTCGACCCGCTGTAGTTGTTGTAATTGTTTTGGAAAAGAGTATTGCTTACATGCATGTAACCGTTTCCATCACCATAACCACTGCCATTTGTGGACTGATAACTTATGGCTGCGCCTGCACCTGATGCCGTGTAATTTCCGGTAAACTCACACTCATCAATCGTAATCTTGACACCGTTTTGTCCGGAATCGACACAGAGGGCACCTCCGAATGATTCATTTTCGCCATTGTAATCGTTATGATTACCTGTAAATGTAACACCGGTAAGACTTAATGTCGCATTTTTGGCGTTCTCGCACTTGATGGCGCCGCCCCATGATGCACTATTTCCATTACTGGCATAGTTTCTATCGAAAATGGTGCCTACCCCACCGCTGCGTCCAACCACTATACTTGCGTAGTCCTTGGCCAGGATGGCACCGCCTCCCTTTCCGTAATTCTCGCTGATTGTTCCTCCTTGAATCTGAAGGCGTACATCTCCTTCTGAAGAGCCGGCGATAAAGAAAGCGCCACCCCACTGGGCATGGTTACCGCTGACTGTGCATCTTGCGAAGTTACAGGTTGCCTTGGAATACACCATGCCTCCGCTGCTGTATGCCGAGTTACCGGTAATGGTGGCATCCTTCACATTAAGGTAGGCACTTTCGTCATAGAACACGCCACCGTATTTTCCTGACGAATTTCCGGAGAACGTTCCGCCATTGACAACAACCGTACCCGTCCCGGCAATGCCGATAGCTCCGCCGTTGTTGGCGGCCGTGTTGTTTGTAAAGGTGCAGTTGTTAAGATTGCATGTACCATTGTTGTGCTGGATGGCGCCATAATCACCACCTTGAGCCTCGTTGTTGCTGAATGTGCAATCCTCAAAGGTACATGTGAAAGTATGGGAACCGCTGTCGCGAAGACGGACAGCTCCGCAATAGTTAGTGGCTACGTTGCCGTCGAAAACGCAGCTCGTCATATTCAGGTTGGCGTGATCGTTATATATGGCTGGAGCCGTATAGGCAGTATTGCCGGAGAACGTCACGCGCGTAGCGTTAAGGGTACCATTGGACAGCACTATGGCGGCACCGCTGAAGGAGTCACTAGTATCGTTCTCATTGTTACTTACAACGCAGTCAACCATGTTGATAGTAACACCACTTCCTGAACTTTGCAAGGCGCCACGCTTGTCACCGGACACACTGTTGCCAGTGATGTTGATCCCGTCCAGAGTCAACGTCAGCTTGCCGGAAAGGACAAGTGAGGAACTTCCTGCCGTTGCGGTAAAGTCAGTGGGATTGCCGGCAATGTTTCGAGCCCCGGTAGAGGCATTGTAACCTCCTTTAAATGTTATGGCAATGGGATCCTCCTTATCGAATGACAGATTCGGATTACTACTGAAATCATAAGTTCCTGCTCCGAGATGGAAGGTAGCACCGTCGATGGATGCAAGTTTTGCTGCATCAATCTGGTCATCTGTCCCGGCGAGAGTCAACTTCTTCCACATCTGCTCCGCGCTCATGGCATTATCCCAGTTCATTCCACTACCGTTTCCGGCGCCGCTGACAGTGACATAATAATTGCCCTTGGTTTCCACCTCACCCATCTGGTAGTTGGTGTTTACGGCAGTGGTAATATTACGGTTAAGGTAATGGATACCAGTAACATCATCACCCTTCTTGTAAGACATCTTAAAGCCTTTGGCGTGGGTGACTCCGGGAGCTATGGCGATGTAATAAGTACCTGCTCCGCCGGATGTTGTTGTTGTAATGCTTGAGGCTCCACTCTCGATTGTTGTAGGAGCGGGTGTTGCACCTGAACAGTCAATTGAGAGAATTCCGGCAAGATTGCTGCCATCTACACTCTCCACCACCACGCTGGTTACATCAGTACCTGCGGGAAGAGTAAAACTTATAAAGGCTGTGACATTTTTGAATTGCAGTTTGTTACCGGAAGCCACCTTGGCAACGGCAACGTTTCCGCTGCCAAAATCACCTTCCCTAGATGCAGGAATACTGATCTTTACGGTAGACCCGCTGACAGAAGAGCACCTTTCTGCAGGATATACTGCATATGTAGGAGTGGTTCCGCTGGGAATATATCCATTAAATTCGGCCTCTGCGGTACCTTGTCCATCCACAAGATTAAAAGGATCAGAAATAGAGCCGTCGCTGCTGATAACTGCAATATTATCACCATCGGCCCATAAGGTATGTCCATCCGAAATGGTTGTCTTTGTACGCTCACTGGAAGCAGTAAGCGTGACCTGTTTCATTCCTTCCGGGGCAATTCCGTCTCCCTCACGTCCAAAATCCGCTTCTTTCTGACAGGACATGGTTGCGGAAAAACAAAGCGTAATAAACAAAGCGTTGTAAATCTTTTTCATTGTCAGGTCCTCCTCTTATTCAATAACTGACCCTGCCTCCCAGAGACTGGTTGACGAATAATCTTCTGCCTGAACGGCAGACTCGCTTGCAAAGATGACAAGCAAAGTATTGCTTGCACAAATAAGTTGTTCCTGCGACAAATCAATTTGCCGA
>OMQK01000009.1 GCA_900313205.1 uncultured Bacteroidales bacterium
CAGGTGGCCATCGGCCTTACGCTCATACTGCATGAACACAAGGTTCCAGATCTCAATAACGTCGTCGTTGTCCGTGTTCACAAGCTTGTTGCCGGGGATCTTTGCAATCTCCTCATCCGGCCTCAGGTCTATGTGGATTTCGGAGCAGGGGCCGCAGGGGCCTGTGTCTCCCATTTCCCAGAAGTTGTCGTGCTTGTTTCCGGTGAGGACGTGGTCTGCGGGGAGATGCTTCAGCCAGGCTTCGCGGGCTTCCGTGTCAAGGGCGGTGCCGTCTTCGGCGCTGCCTTCGAATACGGTGGCGTAAAGCTTGGTCTTGTCTATCTTGTAAACTTCCGTGAGAAGTTCCCAGGCCCAGTCGATTGCCTCCTTCTTGAAGTAATCACCAAAGCTCCAGTTGCCCAGCATCTCGAACATTGTGTGGTGGCGGCCGTCGTGGCCCACGGCTTCCAGGTCATTGTGCTTGCCGCTGACGCGGAGGCACTTCTGGGAGTCTGTTGCGCGGGGGAACTTGGGCGCGGCATTGCCAAGGAAGATGTCCTTGAACTGGTTCATGCCGGCGTTGGTGAACATGAGGGTAGGGTCATTCTTGATAACCATTGGAGCGCTTGGCACCACGGTGTGGCCCTTGGAGGCAAAAAAGTCCAGATACTTCTGGCGGATTTCTTTAGAAGTCATATAGTGTGTTTGTTTCATTTGCGGTTCTGTCATTCCCGACACCGATCGGGAATCTCATTATAGCCTACAAAAATAAGTATTTTTGGCCGATTTTCCCAACGCGCGGGCATAGAATGTGTAAAAGAAGGGCAGTTTCAGAAATAATGCATATATTTGCATGATATGCCGTCAAAGCTTCAGAAATACATCGTAAGCCCGGAAGACTTCATCGACAGCCTCCAGCAGCTGCCTGCCCGTGAGTGGTGGAAACTGGTCCTGGTGCTGCTTGGCGGCATTGTGTCCTTCCTTTTCTATATGTGGATTTATGTGCAGGTCCTGGGGCTTGACCTTCCAAAGACCGCTATCCTCAAACGCCGCAATATGGACTGGAGGGCACGCGTGGAAAGACTCTCAACCCATATGGACCATCAGGAGGAGCTTCTCTCCCTTCTTGAAGTGAGGGACGACAAAATATACCGCAGCGTGTATGGCCTGGATGAGATTCCACCTGAAGTGAGAGGCTCTGGAATAGGCGGTGAAAACCGGTATGAAAAACTGGCTGGGACCTCCCTGGAGGCCGTTGTCCGCCGCCAGGACATAATAGAGAAGAGGGCCTATGTCCAGTCAAAATCCTTTGACGACATAACCATCCTCCAGAACAGTGCCGGTGACATGGCGGCGCACATCCCCGCCATCCCTCCCATGAGCACGGACCGCAACACATATCATATGTCCAGTCCTTTCGGCTTCCGCTCGGACCCTCTCCTGGGGTTCACCAAGCGCCATACGGGAATGGACTTCGCCTGTCCTCCGGGTAACCCCATTTACGCAACCGGAGACGGCGTTGTGGTCAAGGTGGCGCATGAACGCAAGGGTTACGGCAACCACGTGGAGATAGACCACGGGTTCGGTTACAAGACGCGTTATGCACATATGTCGGAAATATTTGTTGAAGAGGGGCAGAAGCTTCTGAGGGGAGACTGTATCGGCCTTTCAGGAAAGAGCGGCCGAATCACAGGCCCGCATCTTCACTATGAAGTCATGTACCGCAAGGATTACGTGAATCCGGCCTTGTACATGGATCTGGACATTCCGCCCAAGGATTATTATGAACTGGTGAGGAGGCCTGAAGGCAAATGAGTAAGTTCAGTAAGATACTTGGCTCAATTGTGCGCTATCTTGTGGCAACGGTTTCGCTGTCGGTGGTGCTGTATATCCTGTTTGCGCTGCTCTTTTCCACCGAGGAAGAAAGGCGCCTTCAGAGGGAGAACAACCTCTACAAGTCCATGTACAGGGATATCCGGAATAAGGACAGGCTCATCGGTGATGTGGTTGACGGTCTGCTTGTGAAGGACGACGCAATCTACCGCCAGCTCTTTGAGACCACGCCTCCGTCCCTTGATGCCATTACTGCGGCCGATTTAATAGCCGACAGTGACTCCCTCTCAGAGAGTTTCTACCTTTCAGCGGCGGCATCGGCATCAGAAAGGCTCATTCTTATGTCGGATACTGTGGACGATAATTTTGCCGAGGTATTCCGCATCCTTCTGAAGGGCCGCCGAGACAGTATTCCGCCGCTGTCCCTGCCTTTGAAGGGAATGTCTTATGTGCAAACAGGCGCTTCCATTGGTCCCAAGCACAATCCCGTCTACAAACTTGAGATGCAGCATGACGGCATTGATTTCATCGCGCCCCAGGGCGCCCCGGTCTATGCCGCAGCTCCGGGAATCGTCTCCAAGGTCACCCATTCCAGGAAGGGCCTTGGCAACGTTGTTGAGATTAATCACGGCAACGGCTATGTTTCGCGCTACTGCCTACTTGGAGACATCAATATCTTTGCGCAGATGAAGGTTCGTACGGGGCAGAAGATAGGGGAGGTGGGTGTTTCCACAGGGATATCGGCCCCTCACCTTCATTTTGAACTTTGGAAAAATGGCGTTGTGTGTGACCCCGTGCACTATCTCTTCGCCTCCATCACCCCGGAGGAATACTCCCGCATGATGTACATGTCCGTCTCCACTTCCCAGTCACTGGATTAGCATCCCCTTGCCGGTAATGCCGACGCAGTGGAGGCTATGTTGCTGGTAATCAGACGCTTATACAAGTCTTTGGGATTACCGGTAATCCCAAAGAGTCTTGCAATTAACTGTGTTTCAATGGATTAACCTCCACTCAGAATCAGTACCCGTTACGGTCCATCTCACGGCGGAGGTCCTTGGCCTTGATGCTTTCACGTTTGTCGTACTCCTTCTTACCCTTTGCCAGGGCTATGAGGAGCTTGGCATAGCCGTTATCTGCGATGAAGAGTTTCACCGCTATGATAGTAAGACCTTTCTGCTTGTCCTCCTGCTGCAAGTGCCTGAGTTCCTTACGGTTAAGGAGCAGACGACGATCCCTCACGGGTTCATGCTGGCCCCAGCTGCCCCAGTGGTACTGGGCTATGTTCATTCCACGGACAAACAGCTGGTTGCCTGAGAAGAAGCAGTATGCATCCTGCAGCGAGCACTTTCCGGCCCTGATGGACTTGATCTCCGTTCCTACCAGCTGGATGCCGGCGGTATAGGTTTCCAGGAACTCGTAATCGAACGAGGCCCGGCGGTTTTTGATCTGTATGGTGCTCTTCGCTTTTGGCATAGGATTACAAAGATAGTAAAAAAATGTGTATTTTTGCGGTATGAACCGCACAGAACTGCTGCCGGACCGCCCCGGCATTCCCCCGATGGCAAAACTGCCGGACCCCGAGGTCATTGACCCGGAGGCCCTGGCAAGGGCATATGCCGCAGGGGAGATTGACCTCATCTGCGTCGTTGGCCCCACCGCATCCGGCAAAACGCGGTATGCCGTGCAGCTTGCAAAGGCGCTACGGCAGGAGACCCCCGGTCAAGCCGGGGGTGACGTCATGGCCGGCCCCGACCGGCCATCTCCCGAGATTCTATCGGCCGACAGCAGGCAGGTGTACAGGGGGATGGATATCGGCACCGGAAAGGACCTCTGCGAGTACGATGACGTTCCCTATCACCTGATTGACATTGTGCCGGCCGGGGCAAAGTTCAACATCTATCAGTACCAGGCGGCTTTTGCCGATGCCTGGGCTGCGGTGCGTGCCAAAGGCGCAATTCCAATCCTCTGCGGCGGCTCAGGCCTTTACATTGAGGCCGCCACCAAGGCATACAAATTTGAAAAGCAGAACGGTGTGGACCCTTCCAGACTGCCCCGGAAGCCATATTATATCGGCACACTTGTTAGCCGCGAAGAGCGCGTTGCCCGTATAGACCGCCGCCTGGAGGAGCGCCTGAAGGAGGGCCTGGTGGAGGAAGTCCGCGGACTTCTTGAAACAGTTCCGGCCCCGGACCTTATATACTACGGTCTGGAGTATAAGTTCGTTACCCAGTATGTCCTGGGAGAACTATCCTACGATGATATGGTTGTGGGCCTTGGCAATGCCATCCATCAGTTTGCCAAGCGCCAGATGACCTGGTTCCGAGGGATGGAGCGTGACGGCATAAGGATTCATTGGACCAGGCCGTAATTTCGCGGTGGAGGTTAAATCGTTGAAACACAGCTAATTACAAGACTCTTTGGGATTACCGGTAATCCCAAACAACTACGTAAACGCCTGATTACTAGTCGCATAGCCTCCACCGCATCGGCATTACAATGGGTGGGCAGGAAAGGAAAAAATGAGTAAATTTGCAGTATGAAAATAGGGAAAGTGGATCTTGGGGAGAGGCCGGTGACCCTGGCGCCCATGGAGGATGTGACGGACGCATCCTTCAGGATACTGTGCCGTGAGGCCGGGGCTGCAATGGTAACAACGGAGTTCGTGAGCTCTGACGGCCTTGTAAGGGACGTTTCAAAGACCATAGCCAAGATGCACACCCTTGAGGAGGAGGCTCCCGTAGCGGTCCAGATCTACGGAAACATCCCTGAGGCAATGGTGAACGCCGCAAAGATGGCGGAACGTGCAAAGGAACTTGCCGGAGGTCACGGGGCCGATATAATTGACATCAACTTCGGCTGCCCCGTCTCAAAGATCGCCGGCCGCGGCGCCGGAAGCGGCATGATGAGGGAACCGGACAAGATGGTGGCCATCACAAAAGCCATCGTGGAGGCAGTTGGGAAGCCCGTCACCGTGAAAACCCGCCTTGGCTGGGACGACTCCTCAAAAATCATCGTAGACCTTGCAGAGCGCCTTCAGGACACGGGGATATCGGCCCTTACAATCCATGGCCGCACCCGCTGCCAGATGTATAAAGGTGAGGCCGATTGGACCCTAATCGGGGAGGTTAAGAACAACCCCCGCATGTACATCCCTATCATAGGTAACGGAGACATAAACACCGCTGCAAAGGCAAAGGAAGCCTTTGACAGATACGGCGTGGACGGCATCATGGTGGGCAGGGCAAGCTTCGGCCATCCCTGGATATTCACAGAGATCCGTCACCTCCTGGACACCGGGGAAGAGCTCCCGCCAATGAGCGTAAAAGACCGTGTAACCCTTGCCAAACGCCATTTTCAGCTGTCCCTTGACCTCAAAGGCCCCGTCACGGGAGTATACGAGATGCGCCGTCACCTTTCATGCTACTTCAAGGGCCTCAGGGATTTCAAGGAAACGCGCATCAAACTGGTGACATCCAAGGACCCTGAGGAGATAATGCGCACCCTTGATTACGTGGCGCAGCGGTGGGGCGCTGAAGCGCCTGAACCTGAAGGTGCTTACGGTCTCTGAAAAATTGCTATCTTTGTAAGATATTAGCACAAACAATATGGAACGTCAAATCAAGACTATCGGCATTCTGACCTCCGGAGGAGACGCCCCGGGAATGAACGCCGCCATCAGGGCCATTACCCGTACGGCCCGCTTCCACGACATGAACGTGATTGGCATAATGAGGGGTTATCAGGGACTCATTGAGAAGGAGTTCGTGAAGTTCACTTCCTCATCCGTTTCAAATACCATCCAGAGAGGCGGAACCATCCTCAAGACCGCCAGCTGCGGGGCTTTCATGACTCCTGAAGGTCGCAAGGCAGCCTATGAGAATATGGTAGAGGCCGGAATCGACGCCCTTGTGGTGATTGGCGGCAACGGCTCCCTCACGGGCGCCCAGCTGTTTGCAAGGGAGTACGATATCCCTATCATCGGCCTTCCGGGAACCATTGACAATGACCTCTACGGAACGGACTCCACCATTGGTTACGACTCCGCTCTTAATACCATTGTAGAATGCGTGGACAAGATCCGCGATACCGCAAATTCCCACGACAGAATATTCTTCATTGAGGTTATGGGCCGTGACGCCGGCTTCCTTGCCCAGAACAGCGCAATTGCTTCCGGCGCAGAGGCCGCCATCATCCCTGAGGGGAAGACGGACGTTGACCAGCTGGCCGAATTCATTGAAAGAGGGAAGCGCAAATCCAAGAACAGCGCAATAGTGCTTGTTTCAGAATCGCAAAAGGACGGCCACGGCGGGGCAATGTACTACGCAGAACGTATCAAGAACGAATACCCTCAGTTTGACGCCCGCGTCACAATCCTTGGCCACCTCCAGAGGGGCGGCACCCCTTCCGCATATGACCGCATCCTGGCTTCCCGTATGGGTTATGCCGCAATAGAGGCGCTCCTTGAGGGCCAGCGCAACATTATGGTGGGCATAAAGAACGACGAAATAGTGTATGTTCCCATCTCCCGCGCCATCAAGATGGACAAGCCCATCAATACGGAACTTATCTCCGTTCTCAACGTCCTTTCAATGTAATGATTTACGGTCTCTGGTTAAGGCTAAGGCACCTTGCCTACAATAAGGGCTGGAAAAAGAGTTTCAAGGCCGATGTCCCCACAATCTGCGTTGGGAACATCACCGTTGGCGGCACAGGCAAGACCCCTCACGTGGAGATGCTGCTGAGGCAGCTCAGGGTAAGCGACCGCTGGGGCTTCAAGCCCCTTGCCGTCCTCTCAAGGGGATACAAGCGCAAATCCCGCGGCTTTCAGATAGTAAAGCCGGATTCTTCATCGGCCTCATTTGCGGGGGACGAGCCCCTCCAGATAGCCCGTAAGTTCCACGGCGTCACCGTGGCGGTGGACAAGAACAGGGTTGAAGGCTGCCGGAAGCTTGAAGGGGCGGATCTCATTGTGCTTGACGACGCCTTTCAGTACCGCCGCCTCCAGCCCAGCCTGAGCATCGTGCTGGTGGACTATAACAGGCCGATATATGAAGACAGGCTCCTCCCTTACGGCCGTCTCCGTGACCTTCCTTCAAGGCTTTACAAGGCCGATATAGTGATTGTCACCAAATGCCCCCCGGAACTTGACAGCTGGACCCGTCAGGAGATGCGCCGGAAACTTAACCTGAAGCCGGAACAGAAACTCTTTTTCACCTCAATAAAGTATGCCTCTCCTGAGCCCGTGTTCCCGGAGGCCGATCCCCGCTACACATACTCCAGCAAGGTTGTCCTAGTGTCCGGAATTGCCAATAATGCACCTCTCAGGAGCTACCTTTCCGATACTTACAAGATAGTTAAGCGCCTTGATTATCCGGATCATCACCGCTTCACAAGGGGAGATGTCCGTGCCATGGCTGCAGCCGTGAAGGAAACCCCCACGGCGTGTGTAATGACAACGGAAAAGGATGCCCAGCGCCTCCGTGAGGCTAAGGCCGTTCCTGATGCCCTCAAGCAGCGCCTTTTCTACCTCCCCATAGAGGCCGCCTTCATCAGCGAGGAAGATGAAAAAGCCTTTGTGGAAGTCCTGGATAACCTATGACCTTATACCTTACCGGCAGCCCAACACGGTTTGGGGAAGATCATTTTACACCGGATAACGGATTCCTCTCCGGTGTAAAGGCCTCCCTTGCACGCGTCACGGGGCCCGGCCGGAAGCCAAGGGTGCTGCTTGTAAGCGCCGCTCCGGACGACAAAGGCTTCACGGACTCCGTGGAAAAAGGTATGAGCCTTTGCATCCACCGCTCCGGAATAGAGACGGAAAGCATTGTGATGCTGGACCGCCACAATGCCTCTGAAACGGCCCGCCTGGTAAGAGAATCAGACTGGGTGATCCTCTGCGGCGGGCATGTCCCAACCCAGAACCGTTTCATCCATGAAATCGGCCTTAAGGATATCCTGAAGGGCTTTGACGGCGTCATTATGGGCTGCAGCGCCGGGAGCATGAACTGTGCCGATATTGTGTACTCCCATCCGGAGCTTCCCGGAGAAGCCGTGGATCCCGGGTATAAGCGCTGGCTAAAAGGCCTTGGCCTTACGGACATACAGCTTATCCCCCATATGGAGCAGGTCCGTTGGGCAACGGTGGACGGACTCCGCCTTTTTGAAGACATAGCCTTCCCGGACAGCTGGGGGCACCGTTTCTACACTTTCCGTGACGGAGGTTACGTGAAAGTAGAAAATGGCCGCAGCACCCTCTACGGAGAGGCATTTGAAATATCCCGCGGAGCCATGCGCCGCGTATCAGAAGAAAATAAAACATACTCCTTTATGAACCTCATATTCATTTCCCCCCATTTCCCGGACACCTATTGGCATTTCTGCGCCGGGGCAAAGGCCAACGGAATCAACGTCCTTGCCATAGCCGACCAACCCTACGAGAACCTTTCCTGGGAGCTCAAGCAAAGCATTTCAGACTACTACAGGGTACAGAACCTGGAAGACTACGGTGAGATGTACCGTGCGGTTGCGTGGTTTGCCCACAAGTGGGGAAAGATAGACTGGCTGGAGTCCAACAATGAGTGGTGGCTGGAGCAGGATGCCCGCTTAAGGACGGATTTCAACATTACAACCGGCATAAAGACGGACCATATATCGGCCATCAAGAACAAGTCCGAGATGAAAAAGTACTACGCCCTTGGCGGCATCCCCACCGCCCGTCAGATAAAAGGCGTGGAAGGCCCTGCCAAGATCAAGGCCTTTGTGAAGAAGACAGGCTATCCCGTAATTGCCAAGCCGGACAACGGAATGGGCGCCGGCGGCACCACCAAAATCTGCAATGTGCAGGACCTTGAGCAGTGGCTGGAGCACCACGCCAAGGACATGGGCTACTACGTGGTTGAGGAGTTCATAACCGGCCTCCTGATAAGCTACGATGCCATTTTCAATTCAAAGGGAGAAGCCATCTTCGAGAACAATACCGTGTTCCCCACACCCGTCATGGAGATAGTCCACGGCAACCTTGACTGCTGCTACTGGACCAACAAGACCGTCCCCGCCAAGCTGTCGGAAATCGGCCGCCGCACGGTGAACGCCTTTGGCATAAAGAGCCGTTTTGTGCATCTTGAGTTCTTCCAGCTGGACCGTGACCGCGAAGGCCTTGGCAAGAAGGGAGACTACGTGGGCCTGGAGGTGAACATGCGCCCGCCGGGAGGCTACACCCCGGATATGATGAACTTCGCCCACAACACGGACGTGTACCAGATCTGGGCCGATATGGTTGCCTTCGACAAGGCCCGTAAACCCCTCGGGGACAGTTCCTACATCGGCTATGTGGGCCGCCGTGACAACCATAAGTACAGGCACTCCCACCAGAATATCCTGGACAAGTACGGCCCCGCAGTATGCATGGCAAGCCGTGTCCCGTATGCGCTCTCCGATGACCTTGGAGACAACTGCTATATTGTGCGCCTTGAGAAAAAGGCCGATATAGACGCCTTCTTCAAGTTTGCCACCGAATAAAAAAATGCTAACTTTGTAAGATAAACTACCCTCTATCTTGACGAACTAAAATTCAACTACTAGGATGCAGGAAAAATTAGGTCGCGTAGCCCAGGTGGTAGGGCCTGTGGTAGACGTTCACTTTGATTTATCGGTGGGGAAGGCGGAACTAGAGCTTCCCCGCATCGGGGATGCCCTGAAAGTGCAGCGCCCTGATGGCCGCGCCGTTATCCTTGAGGTGCAGCAGCACATAGGAGAAGACACCGTGCGCACCGTTGCTATGGATTCCACTGACGGCCTCAGCCGCGGCCTTGAGGTGGAAAACACGCATCGGCCCATATCCATGCCGGTAGGCGCCCAAATCCGCGGCCGCGTGATGAACGTCACCGGAGATGCCATTGACGGCATGGGAGAGATGGACAGGTTAAACACCCTTCCCATCCACAGGGACCCTCCAAAGTTCGAGGACCTCACTACCTCCCAGGAGGTGCTCTTTACCGGAATCAAGGTCATAGACCTCCTGGAACCCTATCTGAAGGGTGGTAAGATCGGCCTTTTCGGCGGCGCAGGTGTGGGCAAGACCGTGCTCATCAAGGAGCTCATCAACAATATCGCAAAGGCCCACAACGGCTTTTCCGTGTTTGCCGGCGTTGGAGAGCGCACCCGTGAGGGCAATGACCTCCTCCGTGAGATGATAGAATCCAACGTCATCCGTTACGGAGAAGCCTTCAACAAGGCTATGGAAGAGGGCCGATGGGACCTTTCCCTTGTAGACCCCGCAGAACTTGAGAAGAGCCAGGTGTCAATGGTCTTCGGCCAGATGAACGAACCCCCGGGAGCACGTACCAACGTGGCCCTGAGCGGCCTTACGCTTGCAGAGAGCTTCCGTGACAGCACGGATCCGTCGGCCCCTCACGACATCCTCCTTTTCATAGACAATATATTCCGTTTCACCCAGGCCGGCTCAGAGGTTTCCGCACTTCTTGGACGTATGCCTTCCGCCGTGGGTTACCAGCCCACCCTTGCAACGGAAATGGGTAAGATGCAGGAGAGGATCACCTCCACCAAGAACGGTTCCATCACATCCGTCCAGGCGGTGTATGTTCCGGCCGATGACCTTACGGACCCCGCTCCCGCAACCACCTTCACCCACCTTGATGCCACTACGGTGCTCTCCAGAAAGATTACGGCCCTTGGCATCTATCCCGCCGTGGATCCCCTGGAGTCCACTTCCCGTATCCTTGATCCAAACATTGTGGGTAAGGCGCATTACGATACTGCCCAGAGGGTTAAGCAGATCCTCCAGCGTAACCAGGAACTCCAGGACATCATCGCCATCCTTGGTATGGATGAACTCTCCGATGAAGACAAGACCACCGTCAACCGCGCCCGACGCGTACAGAGGTTCCTGTCCCAGCCGTTCTTTGTGGCGGAGCAGTTCACCGGCGTGAAGGGCGTCATGGTTTCCATCGAGGACACCATCAAGGGGTTCAACATGATTATGGACGGAGAGGTTGATTACCTCCCCGAGCAGGCCTTCCTTAACGTTGGCACCATAGAGGATGCCATCAAGAAGGGAGAAGCCATACTTGCCGCAGCCAAATGAGTATCCGTCTCCATATCCTGAGCCCAGAAGGCACCCTGGCGGATGCCTCCGTGTCCCTGGTATCCCTGCCCGGGACGCTGAGTCCGTTCACAGTCCTTCCCGGTCACGCCCCCATAGTCACTTCCCTGGAAAAGGGGAGCATCCGCTATGTTGAGGATGGTGATGAGATATTCCTTCAGATTTCAGGCGGCTTCGCAAGGGTTGAGGACAACACCGTAACCGTCTGCGCAGAGGTATGATCCTTACCTTCCTCATATCGCTGTTTCTTCTTCAGGCTCCCGTCATGCCCGGCCACGACCGGGCATCTGAGATTGCCGATCAGGTCGGCAATGACGTGGAGGTCGGCAATGACGTGGAGGTCAGCAATGACGGAGAAATCAATGTGTCGGAGATCATCTTTGAGCACATTGGTGATGAGTATGAGTGGCACATAACGGAGTGGAAGGGGAAGCCGGTGGCAATTCCGCTGCCGTGCATAGTGATAGATAAGGGAGTGAAGGTGTTTACGGCGCATCACGCAGAAGAACATGGATACACGTTCAATGAGGACGGAAAGCTTGTGAATGCCACTACGGGTAAGCGTCCCGTGGACATTTCCATAACCAAGAACGTGCTGGCCCTTATGATGAGTACGGCGCTCCTTCTTGTCATAGTCCTTCTCACCGCAAGGTGGTATAGGAAACACGATGCCCTTGAGGAGGCTCCAACAGGCCTTGCGGCCGCCATGGAGCCGCTTGTGATGATGGTGCATGATATGGCTAAGGAGAATATCGGCCCTGATTACAGGAAGTTCTCCCCTTACCTTTGCATGGCCTTCCTGTGGATCCTTCTCAACAACTTCCTTGGAATCATGCCGTTCTTCCCGGGCGGGGCCAATCTCACAGGTAATATTGCCATTACCTTGGTGCTTGCGCTCTGCACCTTCTTCACAGTGAATTTCAACGGTACCAAGCACTATTATAAGGAGATTTTTGCCCCGGACGTTCCGGGCTTCCTTAAACCCATAATGCCGGTCATAGAGGTTTTCAGCGCCCTCATGAAGCCGGTATCCCTCACTATCCGTCTCTTTGCCAACATGCTGGCAGGTCATATTATGATAATCAGCATGGTATGTATCATTTTCATAATGGCCAAATACGGCCCGCTCCTTGGCGGAGGAATGACGGTTGTGAGTGTGCTCTTCGGGGTGTTCCTGGATGCCCTGGAGTGCCTTGTGGCCTTTATCCAGGCTTATGTTTTCACCATGCTCAGCTCCATCTACATAGGGCTGGCACGGCAGAAGGAAGAGGAATAAACTTTAAAACTTTGATATTATGATTCTAAGTACAATCATTCTCCAGGCAGCCGCGGGCGCAGCCCTCGGAAAGGCCGGTGCCGCCCTTGGCGCCGCTATCGCAGCCATCGCAGCAGCTATCGGCATCGGTAAAATCGGCAAATCCACCATGGAAGCCATCGCACGCCAGCCGGAAAGCACCGGCAACCTGCGTACCTCCATGATCATCGCCGCAGGTATGGTTGAGGGTGCCGCCCTCTTCGCCATCATCGTAGCACTGCTTGCAATTGTAATTAAGTAGCCATGAACCTTGTGACGCCAGATTTCGGCCTCCTTTTCTGGATGGTCGTAATTTTCGGCATTGTGTTTTTCCTCCTTGCGAAGTTCGGTTTCCCGATCATTACGGACATGGTGGATAAACGCAGCGCCAAGATTGCGAAGGCCCTGCAGGATGCCGATACAATCAAGGCGCAGATGGCTCAGTGGAAAGACGAGCATGCCCGCATGCTGGAGGAAACCAGAAGGGAGCAGACCCAGATGATCCGTGAGGCTACGGATGCGAAGGCAAAGATCCTTGCCGATGCAAAGGCTCAGGCGCGTTCCGAGGCCGATGCAATCATCGCAAACGCAAGGCTCCAGATTGAGGCGGAGAAAGAGAGCGCCCTGAGGGATGTCCGAAAGGAAATTGCCCTCCTGAGCGTTGAGGTGGCGGAAAAAGTGCTCCGCCACGAACTCCAGGATACAGGCAGCCAGAGGGCTTTCATAGAGTCCCTGGTGGATGAGGCAAATGAGGCCAGACTTGGATCGTGAACCGTAGCATCGTCATAACACGCTATGCCTATGCGCTGGTGAAGTATGCCCGTGAGAGCGGGCAGGGTGAACTTGTGTGCTCTGAGGCAGAAACCCTCCTGGGGGCAATCCGTACCGTCCCGGACCTGAGGCGTATGGTAACCGCCGCCGATGACGTGGTGTCTCCCTTTGACAAGAAAAAACTCCTCCAGACTACCCTTGGGAACAGGCTTTCCACGGAGATGAGCCGTTTCCTCACCCTACTGAACCAAAACGGCAGGATGGAACTTGTGGAGGATATCCTGAGGGATTTTGTGGACATCTACCACAGGAGCATCGGCATAAGGAAAGCCCGCCTTACCACTGCGCGTGAGCCCTCCGAGCGTCTTCTTCAGCGCCTGAAGGCCCTGGTGAAGCAGAAGACCGGAGACGATGTGATAATTGAGGTGGAAGTGGACCCTGACCTTGTGGGTGGCTTTGTGTTTGACCTTGACGACTACCTTCTGGACGCCAGTGTAAGGCGCCAGCTGGACCTTATCCGTGAACAGTTTATTGAAAAGAATAGAAGAATTATCTGATGAGCGTATCTCTTAAACCAAGCGAAGTAAGCGACATCCTTCTAAGTCAGCTCAGGGATATGAAAAACGACCTCCAGTTTGAGGAGATCGGAAAGGCCCTGCAGGTGAGCGACGGCGTAGTACGCATCTATGGCCTTGACCACGCCGAGGCCGGGGAGCTCCTGGACTGCGGCGGCGGAGTCATGGCCGTTGTGATGAACCTTGAGGCCGATAACGTGGGCGCCGTCCTTATGGGTCCCACGGACCATGTGAAGGAAGGAATGCTGGTGCGCCGCACCGGCCGCATCGCCTCCGTTGGCGTTAACGACAGCCTCCTTGGCAGGGTGATAGACCCTCTTGGCAACCCCTTGGACGGCCTTGGTGCCGTGGGCGGGGAGAAGATAGACATGCCGCTGGAGAGAAAGGCACCGGGCGTTATCTTCCGCCAGCCGGTTTCAGAGCCTCTCCAGACGGGCCTGAAAGCTATTGATGCCATGATTCCTATCGGCCGCGGTCAGCGTGAGCTCATAATAGGAGACCGCCAGACCGGTAAGACGGCTATCGCTATTGATACAATCATCAATCAGAGAAGCGCCTATGAGGCCGGGGAGCCCGTGTACTGCATCTATGTTGCCGTGGGCCAGAAGGGCTCAACGGTGGCTTCAATAGTCCAGACGCTGAGGGAGCACAAGGCAATGGACTACACCATTGTGGTGGCTGCTACGGCTGCAGATCCTGCCGCACTGCAGTATTATGCTCCGTTTGCCGGGGCGGCAATTGGAGAGTACTTCCGTGACACCGGCCGCCATGCCCTGGTTGTCTTTGATGACCTTTCAAAGCAGGCCGTGGCATACCGTGAGGTGTCCCTCATTCTGAAACGTCCTTCCGGCCGTGAGGCATATCCCGGAGATATTTTCTACCTGCATTCACGTCTTCTAGAGCGGGCTGCACGCATTATTGATCAGCAGGAGGTTGCGGCTCAGATGAACGACCTACCTGATGCCCTGAAGGACAAAGTGAAGGGCGGAGGATCACTTACGGCTCTTCCCATCATCGAGACCCAGGCGGGTGATGTATCGGCCTATATCCCTACAAACGTGATTTCCATCACGGACGGTCAGATTTACCTGGAGCAGGCGCTCTTCAACCAGGGCGTGCGTCCCGCAATCAATGTGGGTATATCCGTGTCCCGTGTGGGTGGCAGCGCCCAGGTGAAGTCCATGAAGAAGGTGGCAGGTACACTTAAGATAGACCAGGCCCAGTGGGCGGAACTTGAGGCCTTCTCAAAGTTCTCGTCAGATGTGGATAAGGTAACGGAACTTGCCCTGGATAAGGGCCGTAAGAACAATCAGCTTCTTATCCAGCCCCAGTACAGCCCCATGCCGGTTGGGGAGCAGGTGGCGGTGCTCTACTGCGGCACGCACGGACTTATGAGGGACATTCCAGTCTCCTCTGTCCGCGCCTTCCAGGATGCCTTCCTGGACCGTCTCCGCGCTACGCACTCCTCTGATGTCCTTGCCCCTCTTGGAGAAGGCAAACTTACCCCTGAGATTGAAAAGATCCTCTCTGAGACTGCTGAATCAGTTATTTTAGCAATGAAATGATCGCGACCCCTCCCTCATATGATGCCGAGGGTGGCAACAGGTTTTCAGATAATATGTCGCTTACGCTAAAGATATGCCAACGTTAAAGGAAATAAAGGGCCGGATAGGGTCTGTGAAGAGTACGCTGAAGATAACATCGGCAATGAAGTTGGTGTCATCGGCCAAACTGCGTAAGGCGCAGAACGCCATAGCGGCAATGAGACCCTATGAGGAGGAGCTGAGGAGGATGCTGGAGATGGCGTCTGGTGCGGGTGGTGTGACGGAAACAGTCACATCACCGGCAAAAAAGGCCGATTTTGCGGGTGATGTGCCGGAAAATGTCACATCACCGGCAGTGATCATTGCGGTTGCGTCCAACTCTTCCCTTTGCGGCGGGTTCAATGCCAATGTGATTGCAAAGGTGAGGGCCGTACGGCGTTCCGGAGACGTGGTATATTCCATAGGCCGAAAGATGGCCGATGCAATGGCCAGGGACGGGTTCAGCTCTCCTTCAGACTACTCCACTCTCTCCGAGCATCCGGCTTATGCCGATGCTGCGGCGCTTGTGGAGAAACTCTCCAAGGATTTTTACGAAGGCAGGATAAGCGGCGTAACGCTGGTGTACACGCACTTTGTATCCACTTCCCGGCAGGTTCCCGTGGTGGAACGCCTGCTGCCGATTGAGACCCCCGATCGCGTCGGGGGTGACGAAGGGGCCGTTATTCCCGGCCCAGACGCCATCCTGGAGCCATCGGCCCGGGAGCTTCTGGAGGCCCTGCTTCCCCGGACACTGAAACTAAAACTATACGCGGCGCTCCTTGACAGCGCGGCGGCGGAGCATGCGGCCCGCACCATAGCCATGCAAACGGCAACGGACAACGCCGAGGACCTGCTTTCCGAACTTACGCTGCAGTACAACAAAGGCCGTCAGCAGAAGATTACATCGGAAATCCTGGACCTCGCGGGAGGCCAGGCTGCCGAATAAGATTAGACTAACCACATAATATGAAAAACATTCTTGAAATTCTGAAAACCTGGAAATTCTGGAAGGAACTGTTCATCATGACTGCCGGCATGACCATAGCGGCAGCGGCAGTGTACTACTTCCTTATGCCCTCCAAACTGGTTGTGGGCTCCATAACGGGTCTTTCCATTGTGATTGGAAAACTTCTGAACATTGCAGGTATCGGCATAAAGGTGTCGCAGGTGATTGTTATCATCAACGCCATCCTGCTGGTGCTTGCATGGATACTGATTGGAAAGGAATTCGGCGCAAAGACGGTTTACACGGCCCTTATCCTTGGCCCCCTGGTGGATTTCTGGGAGAAGGTGCTGCCCATCGACCGCCTTCTGGAGCCGGGGCAGATGTCCCTTATGAACGACCCCTGGTTCGACCTGATCTGTTTTGTGCTCATCCTCAGCGCCTCCCAGACCATTCTGTTCCACATCAATGCATCAACCGGCGGTCTGGATATCCTGGCTAAGATTGTGAATAAGTACCTGCATATTGAGATTGGTACGTCAGTGTCCGTCGCCGGGGCCATCATCTGCTGCACGGCTTTTGCCATCAATCCGTTCAGGCTGGTTGTAATCGGCCTTATTGGAACATGGATCAACGGCCTTGCGCTGGATTATTTCACCGCGGGTCTCAACCGCCGCAAGAGGGTGTGCATCATTTCTTCTCAGTACGAGCGCCTGCGCAAGTACATCATCGAGGACCTTGAGCGCGGCTGCTCACTGTACAACGTTACAGGTGGCTACAACGGCCATCAGAACGTGGAGATTCAGGCCCTCCTCACTCAGGATGAGTTTGCCCATCTTATGGATTATATGAAGTCAAACGACATCCACGGATTCATCACTGCCGGCAATGTGAGCGAAATTTACGGTGATTGGCATAAAAAAACTCGTAAAAAGAAGAGTTTGGCACAGAATTAGATATAAGTGGTTTCAGACATAAATATTGATACCTTACCATACACCCGCCGCCAATTGTGAAATTCGCGTGCGGGTTTCTTTTTTGTCCTCGCTCGGTGCCGTAATGCCGATACGGTGGAATTCAACTCGCTCACTGTCAGTTACTTACGCGGTTATTTGGGATTACTGGTAATCCCAAATACTCCTATAACTAACTGTGTATCAGTCGTTTGACCTCCACTGGTTTTGGGGGCTGGACCTGGTCCACCACATCCTTGGACCTGGTCCACCGCCTCGTAACCTGGCAGCAGTCCTGCCTCAGCCGTGTTGACAGCCAGAACGCTCAGAATGGGGTTTTTGTGTCAACACGGCAAGGAAATCGGCCAAAAATGCCAAAAACGTTGCCGTGTGGGCATCAGATTCGGCCACAGGAGTGTTTTACGTGTCAACACGGCAAAGGACTTTTGCGAATGCCGTGGCAAATGACTACCTTTGTGCACTGAATTATGCCTAAAGCAATAGTATTTGACATAGGCGGGGTACTTATCGGCCTCAACATGAGCAGATGCATAGAAGCATTCCGCTCCACCCTTGGCTTTGAAAGGATCACTGAGCTTCTGGACCCTTATCATCAGAAGGGAATCTACGGAGAACTGGAGGGTGGCCGATTATCCGAGCAGCACTTCAAGGAACTTGTCATTGCGGAGTCCCGCCCGGGAACAAAGCCCCAGGATGTGGAATACGCCATGGGAGAGCTCCTTGACAAGAAGATGGATCCCCGTACTGTCCAGGCCGTGAAAGACCTTAAGGAAAGATACCCCCTCTACCTCCTTTCCAATAATAATCCCATTTCCATGAGGCACTGCCTCAGGGTGCTTAAGGATAACGGAAGATACTGAAGGAAAACGGGCTGGCCCCCGATGAAACATTCAAGGGTCAGTTCATATCGTCGGACCTTAAGCTTATGAAACCGGCCCCGGAGTTCTACCGGTACGTGATTCAGAGAATCGGCCTGCCTCCGCAGGAGATCCTTTTCATAGATGACAACAAGGCCAACGTAGACGGCGCCAGGGCGGTTGGCATGGATGCCCGTCTGTATAATCCTGGGACGGACCTTGGCCTTCTTCTTTCAGACTGCTAGGAATGTCACTCTACAGCCACTTCCGCATAAGCAAGCCATCGGCAGCAAAAGTGCCGTCAGGAGAGGTGGACGCCACTTACAGGCGTCTGAGGAGCCGCACTTTCTGGGGCGTTACCGTGGCATATACATTATATTATGTATGCCGGATGACGCTGGGCGTTGTGAAGCAGCCGCTCATTGACGGAGGCGTGCTCACGGCCGGGCAGCTTGGTATAATAGGCTCTGCCTTCTACTTTGTCTATGCAGTTGGAAAGTTCCTGAATGGCTTCATTGCCGATTATTGCAATATCCGCAGGTTCATGGCGGTGGGCATCGGGATATCGGCAGCAGTAAATCTTATCCTGGGTCTGATGGGCCTGCTTCAGGGACCGCTGGGATTTGGCTCCGTTGTGATGCTTGTCACGTTCACGCTACTTTGGGGTATAAACGGCTGGATGCAGTCCATGGGCTCTCCTCCCGGAACAATAAGCCTCTCCCGCTGGTTCCCTCTTTCCCTTAGAGGCCGATACTACAGCATATTCTCCTCCACCCCCCAGCTTGGCAAAGCCGTCTCAATGATGATGACGGGCTTCATTGTGGCTGCGGCAGGGTGGCAATGGGGCTTCCTGGCTGCAGCAGTGGCCGGGCTTATGGGCCTTGTGGTGTCCCTCATTTTCATTGCCGATACCACCGAAAGCCAGGGCCTTCCTTCAGTTCAGGAGCTCTCCGGAGAAGAGACCCGGCCAATTGATAAAAAGCCCACGCGTGAGCTCCAGAAGTGGGTGTTCAGGCACCCCGGAATATGGGTTATAGCCATCTCTACGGCATTTTTGTATGTGACTCAGCATGCTGTCTCCGACTGGGGCGTCCTGTTCCTCCAGAAGCAGAAGGGGTTCTCCCTTGAGGGGGCAACGCAGGTGATCGGCCTTGCCGAAATTTTTGGCGTGGCGGGTAACCTTGCCGCCGGGTGGATCTCCGATGTTCTCCTCAAAGGCAATCGCGTAAAGCCCGTGGTGGGATCCGGCATCCTTGCCGTGTGCTCACTGGCCGCGTTCCTGTTCCTTGGTGGCGGCTTCTGGGGCAACATGGCCTTTGTGGCCTTGTTCAGTTTTGCCTTCAGTGTGGTGTTCTGTATTGTAGCCGGGCTTATGGCGCTGGACTTTGTGCCCCGTAAGGCTACCGGCGCCGCCCTTGGCATAGTGGGAATCTCCAGTTACGCCGCTGCCGGCCTTCAGAGCGTTGTGAGCGGATTCCTTATCGAGGGAAACACCGTAGCTGGGGCCTACAACTTTGCACCGGTATCCATCTTCTGGATAGCCGCATGCCTTCTGGCCTTCACCCTGCCGGTCATAGGGTGGAAGTACCTGAGGAAATAGCCGGGAAGGGTTCCGGCCCTTTGCCGTGTTGACACGTAAAACGCTCCTGTGGCCGATTCCGGTGCCCACATGGCAACGTTTTTGGCATTTTGGGCCGATTTCCTTGCCATGTTGACACAAAAACCCCATTCTGAGCGTTCTGGCTGTCAACACGGCCGCAGCACGGCTGAAAGGCGGTGAGGCAGGACTGCCGCCAGGTCACGAGGCGGTGGACCAGGTCCAAGAATGTTGTGGACTAGGTCCAAGGATGTGGTGGACTAGGTCCAAGGGTAGAATCGGTGGGGGCTAAGTGGTTGATATACAGTGAATTGCAAGAGTGTCTACCAGAATTATTTCTGGTAGAAGATGCTGTAAGTTGCTGTAAATGAGATGGTTGGCTTCCACCGACAGGGGAGAACCGCCAGGGGAGAACTGTCAGGGGAGAACCGCCAGGGGAGAACTGTGCTGCGTGCGAATGGAGGACAGTAGGGGAGGGCGGGGTTATTTCCCCGTGGGATGGGCGAAGTGGGTGGGCTGGGCCTTGGGCTTGGCGGCGGGCTCCGGGTGAACGGCCATGGCGGGCTGCTTCTTCATGAATGCGTACACCAGGAAGCCTATACCAAGGAGTACGAACGGGATGGAGAGGAGCTGGCCCATGTTGAGGGCCATGTTGGCCTCGAAGTCCACCTGATCGTTCTTTACAAACTCAATGAGGAAGCGGCTGCCGAAGCACACAATCAGGAATATGCCGATAAACGTGCCCCTATAAAGTTTTTCCAGCCTGTTACGGTAC
>OMQK01000093.1 GCA_900313205.1 uncultured Bacteroidales bacterium
CTTGGTGGGGTTGAGGAAGGCGGGGTCATCGGCCTTAACCTCCACGCGCGTGACGATTGAGATAACCTTGCGGCCGGCGGCAACCTTGTCCATCCCGGTCTCAATCAGGTAAGCGATGGATCCCTGGGTTTCCGCGCCGCAGAAGTCCATGGGCATGGCGGGAAGGCCGAACTCCTTGCTTCCGGCCTCCTGCCTCAGGAGTTCATTTCCCACCTGAGGGCCGTTTCCGTGGCCGATAACAATGTTGTAGCCGCGTTCAATCAGGTGCCCAAGCTGGGCGCAGGTGCGGGTGACATTCTCTGTCTGCTCCTCAAAGGTGCCCTTCTGGCCGGCCCTTAGGAGCGCATTGCCGCCAAAGGCGATCATTGCAAGTTTTGCCATAGTCTAGTCTCTTCTGAGGGGGAGGGTGGAGCACCTCAGGAGCCCGCCCATCTTTGAAATTTCACGGTAAGGGACAGTTTCCACGGTCATTCCCCACTTCTCCTCCAGGTGCTTTTTGAGGCGCAGGAAATGCTCTTCCACAACCACAACCTCAGGGGAAATGGAGAAGATGTTGGAATTCATCCAGTACATTTCCTCCGTGGTGAGTTCAAAGGTGTTTTCCGGGCCGAACATCTCTACCAGGTGATCGGCGTCACGGGGATTGAGGAAACCCCTCTTGTAGATGATGCACTTGTCCTTACCCACCGGCATGAAGGTGCAGTCAAGATGGAGGATACCCTCGTAGGGGTCTGTGTCGCTCTTTCTGAGGTTGAGGGGAATAATCCTCTTTCCAGGGAAAATCATCTTAAGGTAATCCAGCGCCAGGCGGTTTGTACGGGCGGTCTTTACCTGAGGATAATCCTCAAAGGCATATTGGCCAAGGAAAATGTAATCATTGTACAGCACAACGTCTCCGCCTTCCACGTGAACGGTTTCAGGGAGGTTGTAGATGTCCTTGTAGTGGATTTGCCTGTAGATGCTTCCATAAGCGTCAATCTCCTCCTGGCGGTCAGGGATGATGTTGGAGACAATTATTTTGTCGTCAATCACAAATCCCACGTCACGGGCGAACACCTGGTTGCAGTCCGGCACAAGATCCGGCCTGTACACCGTTACGTCGTATTTTTTGAGGATGCGCTCAAAGGCGTTCATCTCATCAATGATATCCTTTTCCTCAGGGTACACACTGTGGAGGACGCTCTCATAGGACTTGCTGTCAAAGGTTTGGTCCAGAGTAGGTGTGCCGCCGTTTGAATAAGGCAGTCCAAGAACCACTTCCCTCAGGCGGGATGTCTCGTTTTGTACGTGAAGTTTCATTGCTTCTTCAGTTGAAGTTGTGTAAGATAGATGCCCACAAGGCCTATTGTAAGGCCTACCCACTGCAGCCAGCGGAGGGTTTCCTCACCAAGGATGAAGGCCAGCACGGCCGTTACAAGTGGCACCACTGCAAGGAACACGCTGGTGCGCGCAACGCCAAGTTTCCCAATTGCATAGGCCCAGCTGGTATAAGCCGTTGCACTGCAAAGGAGGGCAAGCGCAAGGATGGGATAAATTACCGGCCAGCTGAGATAGAGGCCGGGTTCAAAACTGCTTATACCCTTGGTGAAAAACATCGGGATGAAGAAGATGCTGCCAAAGAGGAATTGGTACATTACTATCACCGATGGCGAATAATCGTCACTGAGAGCCTTTGTGAAGGCAATCTGGCTTACCTCCGATATCACTGCGATGAACAGGATGCCTATTCCCAGCCAGAACATGGGGCCCGTCTGGGTTGTGGTGTAGGTTACTATCCAGAGGCCGGCTATGGCTATGAATACTCCAAGGATGTTCAGTCTGGAGAAACTCTCCTTGAAGATGAGCATTCCCACAATCATTGAAAAGATAGGGTTGGTGGCTATGATGAGGGATGTGATTGTGGGAGACTCCGTGAATTTGAGGCCGTATGTTTCTGCCAGGAAATAAATGAACGGCATACACAGCGAAAGGAGCAGGTACTTTATGATGTCCTTCCGCTTGATGAGCATTTTCTGCTTTGTAACAAGGTTGATTATCCACAGAAGCACCCCCGCCATGAGCATCCTTATGGGCACAAAGAATTCCACGGGAATCTGCAGCGCCAGGAGGCGGTCGGCCCAGATATATGACATTGCCCACAGGACCACCGTGAGCATTGCGCAGAGATATGCGGTTATGTTCTTGTTCATAATGTAACAAATATAGCCATTTTCCCTTGAATCTGAAAGAGAAAACGGCTAAATCTGTTATAACTTGTTATTTGATGATGCGGTTCATGATAAGCGCTATGGCGCCGTCTCCGGTTACGTTGCAGGCCGTGCCGAAGGAATCCATCGCAATGTAGAGGGTGATCATCATCGCCTGTGTCTGGGCGTCAAAGCCAAGGATGCTTCCCAGAACGCCCAGCGCCGCCATTATGGCCCCGCCCGGAACACCGGGGGCTGCAACCATAGTCACTCCCAGCATCATAATGAAGCCAAGCATAGTCCCAAAGTCGAAGGGAATGCCCAGCATAATCATAAGGGCTATTGCGCAGGAAGTGATCTTTAGGGTACTTCCGGAAAGGTGGATGGTGGCGCAGAGGGGCACCACAAAGCCCGCCACCTCCTCCTTGACGCCGTTTTTCTTTGCGCACTCCAGCGTGACTGGAATGGTTGCGGCCGATGAAGCCGTTCCCAGTGCCGTCATATACGCCGGCAGCATCCCTGCCAGCATCTTGAAGGGGTTCTTCCCGGCCACGGCACCCGCAATGCAGTACTGAAGCACAAGAAGCAGGATGGTCATCCCGAAAATGACGCCTATCATCACGAGGAACGACTTCAGCACCGGAGCCACCTGCCCGGCAGCAGTCATATCCAGGAAAATGCCAAAGATATAGATGGGCAGCACCGGGATAATCACCTTCTCGATACTCCTCACAATGATGGCCTTAAGTTCCTCAAAGCCTTTACGCAATGCCCCTGCCCTAGATGAAGCAATGCCTATTCCCAGCATGAAGGACAGCACCAGGCAGGTCATAATATCGGCCAGAGGGGGTATTGTGAGGGTGAAATACGCGGGGAACTTCACCTCTCCTGCATCAATCACGTCAAGGCTGTCCCGGTCAAGGAGTGACGGGAACCAGGCGCTGGAGAAACTGTAGGCAAAAAGGCCGGAGAGCACGGTGAAGGTGTATGCCAGCACTACCGTGATCACAAGCATCTTTCCCGCCTTTGCCCCCACTTCCGCAATGGCCGGTGTAACAAGGCCGATGATAATAAGCGGTATGAAGAAGCGCAGCAGTTGGTCGAAGATGCCGTCGAAGGTGTTCATTGCCCTCACGGCCCAGCCGGGAGCGATGAGCCCGAATCCTACGCCCAGTGCGATGGCAATAAGGATTTTTACTATAAGGGGGAGTTTCTTCAGTTTCATACTATGCCGATAACGGAGAGAAGCAGATACAGGAAATGCGCTATGATGCCGGCGCAGAGTCCTGCGACGGTATGGGCGCCGATGGCCTTTGAGATGGCTTTGCGGTAGCCAAGGGTGTCCAGCATTGCGGTGTGGGTGGAGAGGAAGCCGCTCCAGCACATGCCGATGGCGGTGAACACGGCTATTGCGTTTCCGTCCAGGATGCCGGCCGCGTTAAAGGTGGGAAGAAGGCCGAGGGCCGCTCCCACTGCGCCGAGGGCGGTCATGGGGAAGGCTATGAGGCGCATATCGGCAAATCCGAAGAGCCACTCGAATACCCAGTGAATCTTCTGGGCAAGCCAGGGAAGGATGGGGACGCCCTGACCGGAAGTGCCGTTGTAGACGCCGCCGTCTCCGGGGCCGAAGGTGATGAGGATCACCATGGTGGTGATGATAAGGACTCCGGGGATGATGGCAAGGCCAAGTTCCACGCCGTTCTTTCCGCCGTCAAGGATGGCGTTGAGAAAGCGCATGAAGATGCTGTCCTTGGGGGCGGCAAGATCATCGGCCTTCTCCTCAATCCCTTCAGGGGCGTCTTCCACCGCAGGGGAATCCATCTCAGGCCAGGCCTTGAGGCAGCTCCGCTGCATAAGCCTGGTGGAGATGATTGAGCCGCAGAACGCTCCCACAAAACCAACCAGCGCTCCGCTTCCGTAACCCAGGGAAATCATGGTGATAAGGACCACGAATCCCATTCCGAAAGCCGTCCCGAAGTTGGTGAGGGACACCAGCTGGTACTTCTTGAAGAAGGAGGCGAAGGAGCGGTCCTTGGCAAAGGCGATGATGGCGGGGTTGTCTGAGAGGAAGGTCATGAGAGCCCCCAGAGCTGCAGCTCCCGGAAGGTTGAAAAGCGGCTTCATGAGCACCCTCAGGCCCTTTTCCAGCATCTTCACAACGCCAAACTCCGTGAGAAGTTTGGAAAGGGCGCCGGTAAGGACCGTGATGCCCATGAGGTAGAACACCGTGTTGAGCAGCAGGGAATGGGCGGTGTTCATTATGGTGTTTATGAGGTTCCCGCTGCCCATAATATATCCCAGGGCCCCGAATACTGCTGCAAACAGGGCCAGGAATACAAGTGCCTCCACAAGGGAGCGATGTGATTTTTTCATAGGATTACACCAGTGCCAGTGCTACCTCCATCATGTTTGTGAATGTGGTCTGGCGCTGCTCTGCGGTTGTTGCTTCTCCGGTAAGGATGTGGTCAGATATTGTGAGGATGCCAAGGGCGCGGTTGCCGCTACGGGCTGCATTCATATAAAGGGCCGCAACTTCCATCTCAACGGCAAGTACACCCATCTTGATCCAGCCCTTGGTGTTGGGATTCTCACGGTAGAAAAGGTCCGATGAAACCACGTTTCCAACCTTGTAGGTGAAGCCTTTTTCCTCGCATACATCGGCCGCTTTCCTAAGGAGCTGGAAGTCTCCGATGGGGGCGAACATGCCGTCCAGTTGATACTGATCTGCGTAGTTGGAATCCGTGCAGGCGCCCTGCGCAAGGACAAGGTCCCCGATGTGAAGGCCGTGATTGCAGGCGCCGGCGCTTCCCACGCGGATGATGGTCTTGACACCGTAGAAGTTGTAAAGTTCATAGGTATAAAGGCCGATTGAAGGCATTCCCATGCCGTGGCCCATCATGCTCACGCGTTTTCCCTTGTAGGTGCCGGTGAAGCCCAGCATGCCGCGGACCTCATTGAAGCAGACGGGGTTCTCAAGGTATTTCTCTGCCATGAATTTGGCACGGAGGGGGTCTCCTGCCATGATCACGGTCTCTGCAATTTCTCCGTATTTGGCTCCGATGTGCGGAGTGGGGGTATTCTCTTTACTCATAGTGTTATGTTATTGGTTATATGGTCTTGCAAAGATAATCAAAAACTTTCTGCAAAGAAAGTGGCCATGCGGTCCTGGATCTCAAAGAAAAGGGGTGTAAAGTTCCCGTCAGGGCCGATATGGAGGCGGTGCCCGGCCTCCTCAACCGGATGATGCTCACTCCGTAAACCCAGCTCCAGGGCCCGCAGGTGGATGGCTCCTGTGCCGTACATCTTTTTGATGAACATCCAGGTAGGAGGCCACAGTGCACCGTCCTTCTTGGTGAAGGGATAACCCTCACCGTACGGCATCACAGGGTCTTTCACGGACTGATAGGAGAGGATGGCGATGTTGGAATTCTCCAGGGCCGATAAATCATGGATGGATCCCCATAGGCTGCAGACGGCCCTTATGGGCGGTGCGCCTTTTTTCAGTGCCAGTACCATCACGGTGCTGGCTCCGGCGCTGGTTCCTGCGCCAAACACCTTGCCGGGGTCAATCCTAAGGTCCTCCCGCGAAAGGAGATACCTAAGGGCGGCCTCGGCGTCTTCCACTGCGTATTCTTCGGCCCTTTCTATGTCCTTTTTCTTGATATTGAACCCCAGGCGGTAATTGATGGAGGCGGCAACGTAGCCAAGGGATGCGAAGTGGCGGCACCAGGCGCTCTGGCCCTTCTCCTCCTTGTTTCCAAAGAAGAAAGAGCCGCCGTGGAGCATCAGAAGAAGCGGCCTGGAAGCGCAGGAGTCACCTTCCGGCATGTAGATGTCCATATCCAGGGACAGCTGCCGCTGTTTTCCCAGTTTTGAAATCATTTTGCCAACGGGAAGCCCTGCCTCTTCATCTGCGCTGGCCCAGTACCCGCGGGCCTCAGAGTACACAACGTCCCTTTCCACCCTCACCTCATATTGAGGCGTGGTGAATGGCAGTGCGGCAATTACGCCAACCATTATGCCCGTTGCTCCCATATCACAAAGATAGCAAACCAATTTGCATATAACAATATTTCTTCTGACCTTTGTTAAGACAAATCGTTCCTATGAAAAATCTTTTTCCTGCTTTTGCAGCCTTGGTAATAGCCCTTTCTGCGGTCTCCTGCCACTCACACGGCAGGGAGGCGGACTCCTGGCGCGCACTTCTTTCAGAGAGTGACCGCCTTGCAGCCGGGCAGGACTGGGAACAGGCCACGGAATATGCCCTGAAGGCTTTATCGGCCCCGGACTGGCGTGACGCCCAGGGCTGGGAGCATGCTGTTGAGGCAGAGCGTCTGGCGCGTGCAAGCGGAACGGACACCCTCATTGCGGTCGCCCTCCTCCAGAAAGGCCGCCTGCAGCTCTGCGGTGCCATTACGGAGGGCGAGGCTCAGGATGAAGAGGCCCTTGAGACCCTTCAGGAGGCGCTGTCCTTCGCCGCCGGCAGTCCTTCCCTCAAGGCCGATATCCTCCTTCAGACAAGTCAGGCCTATATTGGCCTTAACCGTTTCAAGGACCCTATTGACAAGGAGATTTACGCCAAGGCCGGGGAGGCTATTGATGGGGCTGTGGCTGCTTCCAAGGACCCTTCTTTCCCTTCCAGGGCCCTTCCTTACTGGATGCGCTGGTACCGTCAGGGTGGCAACTGGAAAGACGGCACAGAGTGCTGCCTTAAGGTCCTGGATGGCCTCCAGGAGGATGACTTCCTCATGCAGAGCCAGTGCTGGAACAACCTTGTGATGCTCTATGCCCAGGCTGGGGATGTGGAAAGCTCGGCATCGGCCCATCAGCAGTATGTCTACGCCATAGAGCACTATATGCAGAAAAAGGCCGATTCCCGCCTCCAGGAGATGGAAACCCGCTATGAGACTTCCCTCAAGGAGGTCAGGATTGCCCGGATGAACATTGTGCTGGTAGCGCTCATCGTCCTTGCCGTGGCCCTTATAATAATGATGGTCATTTCCCAGGCCTATATCCGCCGCATCGTGGCATCGGACCGCGGCAAGGAGCAGCTCCTGAGGCTCATCTCAAAGGACCTGGCAAGTCCCAGGGCCGGTGAGCCGGCAGTCCCGGACAAGGAGACCATCCGTGCCCGCTGCAGCGAACTACTTGGGGAGGAGGACGGCATCATGGCCGATGATATCGCTTCCTACATTAATAACCTTACCGAGGAACGCTCCCGCCGCGTAAAGGAACTGGGCCTCACCGCCCGTGAGATTGAAGTGATACGCCTAAGCGCGGAAGGCCTTTCCGCCGCAGGCATCGCAGACCGCCTCCACGTGAGCGTCTACACCATAAAGAACCATAAGCAGAACATCTACACCAAGATGGATGTGCGCAGTAACGCTGAGATGCTCCGTATTGCAAATGAACTGGGGATAGTGTAAAATAGTGCTTTTGTACTATAGTATTAAAATCCTTTTTGCCGATATTCGCCAATCGAAGGATTTAACACTATAACCAACAATATGACTAAGAAATTCTTTACAGCCCTCGCGGCAATTGCGATGCTGGCCTTATCGGCCTGTACGCAGGAAGAAATTAACCAGTTCCTGAACTCCGTCAATTCCATCAAGTTGGACCATACCCAGGTGGAAATGACCGTTGGAGAAACCCTTCACCTTATTGCTACCGTAGATCCTTTTAAAGGCGATACTAAGGTCGTTACCTGGACCAGCTCTTCTCCGGAGGTGGCAAGTGTAGAAGGAACAGAAGTCCCTGATGTTACCGGAATCAATATGCCGGCCGGCGAGGTAACCGCCCTCAAGGAGGGTGAGACCACCATCACCGCCAAGGCTGGCGATAAATCGGCCACTTGCAAGATTATCGTGAAGAAGAAGGCCGATGACGGCGGCGGAAACACTGGCGCTGTGACAGAACTCAAGTTGGACAAGGCAGAAGTCCATATGTCTCCTGGTCAGGTTTGGCAACTCAACGCTACCGTCAAACCCGAAGGGGCCGCCATAAGCTGGAGCAGCAATAAGACTGATGTGGCCACCGTCGACCGGGAAGGAAAGGTAACGGCTGTAGCTCTTGGTGAGGCTGTCATTACGGCTTCCGCCGGTGAAAAATCGGCCCAATGCCTTGTCAAGGTGGAGAAAGAAGTGGCCATCGAGGGCATTTCCCTGAATAAATCATCCCTGACGCTGAAAGAGGGAGAGACGTTCCAATTGGTAGCTA
>OMQK01000098.1 GCA_900313205.1 uncultured Bacteroidales bacterium
CGGGAAGAGCGCTGAAGATTCCAGGGTTCACGGCCAGGATATAGGCCATGGTGAGGAAGGTGGTGATACCGGCAAGGATTTCTGTCCTTACGTTGTTCTTTTTGCTGTCAAAGCCGAAGAGCTTCTCGAATGCAGGTTTCATGGGGATTTCCTCCTATATTAGAATACCCACTTGGTGCCGATACAAGGACGGGCATAGAAGCCGTCGTAGCCGGCGAAGTTGAGGGAGAGCTCAACCTCACCGCCGATATGGAAATTGGGAACGCCAATCCATTTGCCCACGTTATACCAGAGCTGAGGCTCGGATATGAAAACTACTTTACGATCGGCCCTTTCCTTATAACCCTGCTGATCAGGAAGGAGGAAACATTCGTTGAAGTTGAAAACATTCTCACCCCAGACATCGGCAAAACCGCTGAAGCGCAGGCCTTCTATTCCAAAGAGATCCTGCATTCCCCATACGAAAGTAAACTGGACAGGAACGTCACTGCTGGCGATATCCTTGCTGAATGTCTTGTACAGGACCTTGAAATTGAAGGTGTTGCGGAAGTCCTCGCTGTGAAGGAAGAAGTCCAGACCAAACAGGAAGTTCTGGTTTACACCTACCAATCCGTTATACTCTACCTGAAGGCTGAATTTTTCCAGAACCGGAACACTGTGCCAGAAATTAAGGCAACGGGCAATTTCCATGTAGGAGCCGCTGGGAGCCTGGTTCACGCCCTGGTCGTTCTTGGCATTGAAATCGTAGTCAATGAAGAAGAAGGTGTTTCCCCAGGGGTCATTGTAGAAACCCTCGAGGGTGGTAGTGAAATGATTACGGTTTTTGCCGAAATCATAAAAAGTTTGGAGATTGGTCTGAGCCATAGCCACAGACGCCGTTGCGATGGCAACGCTTAAGGTAAGAATAGTTTTTTTAAACATAAATAAAACGTAGTTTATGAATGTAATGTATGTTAATAATTTACACCCGGCCGTGTTGGCCGGGTGTTATGTTACTTCCTGAGTGAAGGGTTAATCTCAAAGTCTACCGCCTTGTCTCCTTCAGGGTTGGCGCCAAACTCGTAGTCCTTACCGGGGAGAATGGCGTTGAGGATGACACCCACAAGGGCGGCCACTGCAAGGCCGCTCAGGCTGGTAAAGCCAAGGGAGATGGCGTCACCCGCGCCGTACTTAATGCCGATTGCAAGCACCAGGATAAGGGCGGCGATGATGACGTTGCGGCTCTTGGTGAAGTCTACGCGGTTCTCCACGATGTTACGTACACCGACGGCCGATATCATACCGTAAAGCACCAGGGACACACCGCCGATGGTTGCTGCAGGCATGCAGCTGATGAGGGCGCTGAACTTGGGGCAGAAGCTAAGGATGATGGCAAACACGGCTGCAATGCGGATCACGCGCGGGTCAAATACCTTTGTGATATTGAGAACGCCGGTATTTTCACCGTAGGTTGTATTTGCAGGAGCGCCGAACAGGGATGCCAGCATGGTTGCAAGGCCGTCTCCCATAAGGGTGCGGTGCAGGCCCGGATCTTCCAGATAATTGATTCCCGTTGTGGAAGAAATGGCGCACATGTCACCGATATGCTCCATCATGGTGGCAATTGAAATAGGAACGATTGCTATGATGGCGCTGACAATAAGGCCCCAGTTGGGATTGCCAAACACGTGGAAGGCGGTGTTTTCCCACTGGAAAGGAACGCCTACCCAGGCGGCATCCTTGACTGCGGAGAAATCACACAGGCCGAAGCAGGCTGCCACAAGATATGAACCCAGCACACCCAGGAGGATGGGGATGATCTTAATCATGTTCTTGCCCCAGATATTGCAGACGATGATGATTGCAATGGCCAGAAGGGCAATCCACCAGTTCTGGTTGCAGTTGCCGATAGCGCTGCCGCTGAGGGTAAGGCCGATGGCGATGATGATGGGACCAGTCACAATTGGAGGGAAGAACCTCATCACCTTCTTGGCACCGAATGCTGCGAACAGTCCCGCCAGGACGAAATAAATAATGCCTGCCGAGAATACTCCGATGCAGGCATAAGGAAGCGATTCCGCGGCGCTGAGGCCCTGGGCTTCTCCCATTGAGACTACTGCAGCGTAGCCACCCAGGAAAGCGAAGGAGCTGCCGAGGAAGGCCGGAACCTTCATCTTGGTGAGCAAATGAAAAATGAGCGTACCCAAACCTGCAAAGAGGAGAGTTGCACTCATCGAAAGGCCGGTGATTACCGGGACCAGGACTGTGGCTCCGAACATGGCGAACATGTGCTGGAGACCGAGGGTAAGCATTCTGCCCTTACCAAGCGTACGGGCGTCATAGATACCTTGCTGTGTGTTTGTCATATAATATAGGTTTGTTAAGTGATTTCTAACCCCTCAGGCCTATTATGACCAGACAAAGATAGATATTAAAATTTTTTATTACAAATAGCTCCGGCAACTTTTCTCAAAAAAGTTATCAACATCACTTATCAACAGGGCAAAAAGAAAGGGGCTCTAAGCGAGTCCCTTTCCGTGGCAGTTCTTGTATTTGAGGCCGCTGCCGCAGGGGCAGGGGTCGTTTCGGCCCACCTGCTTGTCCACGCGGACAGGCATGCGGGGTCCCTGCTGGCCGTTTGTCGACAACTTGGACATATCGGTTCCCCTCATCTGCTGGAGGTTGCGGTTGGGCTGATTTGCCGGGCGCGCCTCACGGGCATCTGAGGCATCCCTGAGCGGGATGAATGCACGGAGAAGGAAGGTAAGAACTTCCTCGTTGAGCTTTTCAAGCATCTCCGTGAAGAGGTTGTAGCTCTCAAGCTTATACACTACCAGAGGGTCTTTCTGCTCATAGGCTGCGTTCTGGACGCTCTGACGGAGGTCGTCCATGTCCCTCAGGTGCTGCTTCCAGTAGTCATCTATATAATAGAGGATGATGCTGCGGCTGAGGGCCTTCGCAATTTCACGGCTTTCAGTCTCATAAGCCTTCTTGAGGTTAACGGAAAGATTGAGCTGCTTCTTACCGTTGGTGATGGGGATTGCAATGTTCTCGTACATGCTCCCCTGCTTCTCAAACACTGTCTTGATGACGGGATTCACCTTCTGGATCATGGTGTCCATACGGCGGGCATACACCTCCTGCATGTGCTGGGCAAGCTTTGCGGCAATCTCCTGGGGCTTTGCATCGGCATAGAAAGCCTCATCAAAGCCAAGGTCTATGGAGAGCTTTCCAATTACGTACTCCTCAAACTCAGAGAAGCTCATGCCCTCACTCTGCTGCACAAGGATGTTGGCTGTGTCCTCCATCATGTTCTGGACGTCAATCTCTATGCGCTCTCCGGAAAGGGCGTTACGGCGGCGAGAGTACACGGCCTCACGCTGATAGTTCATGACGTCATCGTATTCCAGGGTACGTTTACGCCAGCCGAAATGGTTCTCCTCTACCCTCCTCTGTGCCGATTCTATACTCTTGGAGAGCATTCCGCTCACAAGGGCCTCGTCATCGGCCATACCAAGCTTGTCAACCACGCCTGCGATACGCTCGGAGCCGAACTTACGCATAAGGTCGTCCTCCAGGGAGATGTAGAAGCAGGAACTTCCGGGGTCTCCCTGACGGCCGGCACGACCACGGAGCTGACGGTCTACGCGGCGGGAATCGTGGCGTGTGGTGCCGATGATTGCAAGGCCGCCGGCATCCTTCACTTCCTGGGTGAGCTTGATATCCGTACCACGGCCTGCCATGTTGGTAGCGATGGTAACCTTGCCCTTCTGACCGGCCTGGGCAACGATTTCCGCTTCACGGGCGTGCTCCTTTGCATTGAGGACGTTGGCCCTGATGCCGCGCATTGACATCATGCGGGCAAGCAGTTCAGACGTTTCAACATCCGTGGTACCTACCAGCACCGGGCGTCCGGCATCTGAGAGTTCCACAACCTTGTCTATGACGGCGTTGAACTTGGCCTTCTTGGTCTTGTAGATAATGTCATTTTGGTCATCCCTTATAACCGGCCTGTTGGTGGGGATAACCACAACATCCAGCTTGTAGATGTCCCAGAACTCACCTGCCTCCGTTTCTGCGGTACCGGTCATACCGGCCAGCTTGTGGTACATACGGAAGTAGTTCTGGAGGGTAATGGTTGCGAAGGTCTGGGTTGCGGCCTCAACCTTCACGTTCTCCTTGGCCTCCACTGCCTGGTGCAGACCATCGCTCCAGCGGCGGCCTTCCATGATACGGCCGGTGGACTCATCCACAATCTTCACCTTGTTGTCTACAATCACGTAGTCGATGTCCTTGGTGAACATTGCATAGGCCTTCAGGAGCTGTATCACGGTATGCACGCGCTCGCTCTTCAGGGAGAAGTCCTCCATGAGGGCGTCCTTCTTCTCTGCTTTCTCTGCGGCGCTGAGGGTGGTGTCGTGGGTAATATCGGCAATGGCGCTGCCCATATCCGGGAGCACAAAGAAGTTGGGGTCAGAGACGCTTCCGGCAAGGGCATCGTGGCCCTTATCCGTCATATCAACGGAGTTAAGGATCTCATTGATGACAAAGTAGAGAGGATCCGTGACTGTTGGCATCTCACGCTCGTTGTCCTGCATGTAGTAGGCTTCCGTCTTCTGCATGAGGGCCTTCATACCGGGCTCCGAGAGGAACTTGATGAGGGGCTGATACTTGGGAAGTCCCTTGTGGCAGCGGTACAGAAGCAGGCCGCCGTCCTTCTCATTGCCTGCGGCTATGAGTTTCTTGGCCTCGTTGAGGGTGGTGTTCACAAGGGCCCTCTGCTTGTTGTAGAGGCTCTCCACATATGGCCGATACTCCATAAACTGTTCATCGCCGGAAGCCTTTTCCATAGGACCGGAGATGATAAGGGGCGTACGGGCGTCGTCGATGAGCACGGAGTCTACCTCATCCACAATGGCATAGTGGTGCTTGCGCTGGACAAGGTCCGTCATGCGGGAGCACATGTTGTCACGGAGGTAGTCAAAACCGAACTCGTTGTTGGTACCAAAGGTGATGTCGCACTCATAGGCCTTGCGGCGTGCATCTGAATTGGGCCTATGCTTGTCTATGCAGTCTACGGAAAGGCCGTGGAACATGTAGAGCGGGCCCATCCACTCCGAGTCACGCTTGGAGAGGTAGTCGTTCACGGTAACAACGTGTACGCCCTTTCCGGCAAGTGCGTTAAGGAATACGGGAAGGGTTGCAACCAGGGTCTTACCCTCACCGGTTGCCATTTCTGCAATCATACCCCTCTGGTCCTTGTTGGTCTTGACACCGCCGTTTAGGACAATACCGCCGATGAGCTGGACATCGTAGTGGACCATGTCCCAGGTAATCTCATTACCGCCGGCCTGCCAGTGGTTGTGCCATATGGCCTTGTCTCCCTGGATCTCCACAAAGTCACGGCTTTCTGCCGCAAGCTTCTTGTCAAATTCCGAAGCCGTAACCTCCACGGTCTCGTTCTGGGCAAAACGGCGTGCGGTGGACTTCATGATTGCAAAGGCCTCCGGGAGAAGCTCATTGAGAATAACCTCAATTGCCTCGTCCTCATCCTTCACAAGTTTATCTGACTCCGTTGCCAGGGCTTCCTTTTCCTCGATGGGGATATCTTCCTCAATACGGGCCTTGATTTCCGCAATGCGGTCCTCGAAGGGCTTTTCAACCTCGAAGATCTTTGCGCGGAGGGCGGCGCTGCGCTCCCTAAGGCCATCGGCCGATAATGCGTCAATTTCAGGATATGCTGCAAGGACCTTCTGAAGATAAGGCTTGATAGCCTTCATGTCGCGGTCGCTCTTGGATCCAAATATCTTTTTAAGTATGTCTGCTACTGCCATAATATGACATTATTTACTAAATCTTACAAATATACGAACATCGGCGCAATTTATCAAATCGCGTGCCTCCTGCATTTCCTGACAGTTGGCAGTGCCTTACATATGGAAATGAAGTGCTTAAGTGGCAGAAAACTGACATATTTGGCAGTTTTTACCACCGTAAACAGGCACACGAAGAGAAATCTCTCCCATAAAGGCCTGTTTATGTCACAAAGCCGGACAAGTGACCCTATCCGGTAATTCCTGTCAATTATCTTCTCTTTTGCCTCTTTTCTCTGAGCCCTGTCATGCACGGCACGCGCCTCTGGCACCACTCCTACAGTGAATCCGTGATACCTGGCCCTGTTACACCAGTCGTCGTCCTGTCCGTACAGCGGGAAAAGTTCCTCATTGAAAAGGCCGATTTTCCGAATGGCCGTTGTGGGCACCAGCCAGTGCGCAGCAGGAGGAGTTTTATCCTTTTTGAACAGTCTGTCAAGTTCTTCATAG
>OMQK01000065.1 GCA_900313205.1 uncultured Bacteroidales bacterium
GTTTACGGCAAGGGTTGAGAGGCCGGAACCGGATTCCAGGATGCCCTGGGCAAGGGTGATACTGGCAGGAACGCCTGTGCGGAGCATCTCCTGCACGGCGATGTCGGAATATGTTTCAATGTATTTCTGCTGGGCCTGACCCGTCCTCTGGGCAAAGACCGGGAGGCATAGCAGCACGGAAAGCAATATTACTAAACTTCTTCTCATAGGCAACGTCATTCCCGGCTTGACAGGGAATCCAACTTGCTAAGTTAAGAAGAAAATTTCAGAACTCATAACTCTCGCCGTCGGAAGTGGCGTAAGTTTGAGGGAAAAAACCGCGGCATTCGGCCTCATATGCCCGGATATCAGAATTCCTGGAAGAATAATGGCCGATAAGAAGTTTTTCAGCGCCGGCATCCCTTGCCACAGTGGCGGCCTCGATGGTTGTGGAGTGATGCCTCAGGGCCGCCTGATCCGAGAGTTCCTGCAGATAGGTGGTCTCATGGTAGATCACCGTGGTGCCCCGGAGCCACTGAGCCTCCTCCGGAAACGGGGCGGTATCTGAGACATATGCGTAACTCCTGGGAACTAAGGGCTTGTAGGCGGCCTTGGAAACGGGAATCACGGTTCCATCGGCCCTTACTACATCTTCCCCGCGCTTGAGGGAGCCAATCTCCGTGAGCGTGAGCCCGTACTCCCCTATCGCTTCCTTATGCACGTTGAAGGGCGGTTCCTTCTCAAGGATTCTGAAGCCGAAGGTCTCAATGGCGTGATTTAGCGGAAATGCCTCCACGCGGATTGATTTTGTTTCAAGCACAGTCTCCGGTTCTTTCATCTTGAGCGGCGTGAAACGGATTTCATAGCCTACTCCGTCACCATAATAACTGAGGAAGAACTTGAGGATGGAGCCGAATGAGGGAGGTGCAAAAATGTTCAGCGGCATCTGTCGGCCTTTCATTCCAAGTGTGGAAAGAAGGCCGAAGATACCGAAAACGTGATCACCGTGAATGTGTGAGATGAAGACGGTGTCCAGCTTCATCATGGGGACGCGGTAACGGGCCATGGCATACTGCGTGCCCTCACCGCAATCCAAAAGGAACAAGCGCCCGTGCACGTGAAGTGCCTGGGCGCTTTGGTTCCGGTCTCCTGCTGGCATGGCAGATGCCGTGCCCAGCATTGTGACCTTAAAGATATTGGAAGAAGGATTATTCACCCTTTTCCATCTTGTCCTTGAGGGCTGCAAGAGCGGAGATGTCACCGAGGGTGGTCTTCTCCACGTTGCTCTGGACCTTCTTGATGGCCTTCTTTGCGGTCTCGGCCTCTGCGGTTTCCTTGGCTGCCTTTGCCTCCTGGTAAGTGCGGACGTGGGAAACGCGGATGGTGCGGGTTGCACGGCGGAGATCAACAACCTTCACGGGAAGGGTCTCACCTACAAGAGCCTGCTTGCCGTCTTCCTTAACGAGCTCACGGTTGAAGGCGGTAACCTCAGTGCCGTCAGCGAGGGTAAGGGTGGCGTTCTTGTCACCGATAACGGACACGGTAGCGTCCACGACGGTGCCAACAGGATATTTAGCCTCAAGTTCATCCCAAGGGTTGGGAGTGAGCTGCTTGTGACCGAGGGAAAGCTTGTGGCTGTTCTCGTCGAAGTCAAGGATGACTACGTCGATGACGTCACCGCTCTGGACCATCTCTGCGGGATGCTTGATCTTGTTCCAGCTGAGATCGGAGATGTGGATCAGGCCTTCTACGCCGTCCTCAAGCTCTGCGAACACACCGAAGTTGGTGATGTTGCGTACAGTAGCCTTGTGCTGGGAGCCCACGGGATATTTCTCGCGGATGCTCTCCCAAGGATTGGTGGTGAGCTGCTTGATGCCAAGGGACATCTTGCGGGCCTCACGGTCAAGGGTGAGGATCTGGGCCTCTACCTCGTCACCAACCTTAAGGAATTCCTGTGCGCTGTGGAGACGGGGGCTCCAGGACATCTCGGAAACGTGTACGAGACCCTCTACGCCGGGCTCTACCTCGATGAATGCGCCGTAATCTGCAACTGCAACTACCTTACCCTTAACGGTGTCACCAACCTTGAGGTCTGCGCTGAGAGCCTCCCAAGGATGTGCGCTGAGCTGCTTCAGACCAAGGGCGATGCGCTTCTGCTGCTCGTTGAAGTCAAGGACGACGACGTTGATCTTCTGATCAAGGGCGACAACCTCTTCCGGATGGGAGATGCGGCCCCAGCTGAGGTCTGTGATGTGGATGAGACCGTCCACGCCACCGAGGTCTACGAACACGCCGTAGTTGGTGATGTTCTTGACCACGCCCTCAAGTACCTGACCCTTCTCAAGCTTGGAGATGAGCTCTGAGCGCTTCTGCTCCTGCTCTGCCTCCAGGAGGGCCTTGTGGGAAACCACAACGTTCTTGAACTCCTGGTTGATCTTCACAATCTTGAAGTCCATGGTGGTGTCCACGAATACGTCATAGTCACGGATGGGCTTGATGTCGATCTGGGAACCGGGGAGGAAGGCCTCAATTCCGAATACGTCAACGATCATACCACCCTTTGTGCGGGTCTTTACGTAACCCTTCACAATCTCACCGCTCTCATATGCGGCGTTAACCATATCCCAAGATTTGAGCTGGCGGGCTTTCTTGTGGGAGATGATGAGCTGGCCCTTGCGGTCCTCTGCGCTCTCTACAAGGACTTCCACCTTGTCACCCACTTTGAGGTCCGGATTGTAACGGAACTCAGGGGCGGAGATGACGCCTTCTGATTTGGCGCCGATGTTAACAACAACCTCACGCTTGTTGATGGAGGTGACGACACCCTCAACTACCTCATTTTCGGTAACTTTGTTGAGAGTCTGCTCGTACTGAGCCATGGCTTCCTTCTTGGATTCACCGGTCTCAGCACCGTCATTCTCAAAGGCTTCCCAATCGAACTCCTCAGGAGCGACGGAAGCGTTCAGAATGGCCTTCTTGGCTTCTTTAATTTCTTCTGACATAATTGATTTTTTAGAAAAAACTAGTAGTTAAACATTATGTTTTGTGCCTCATCGCACATACCCGTGCGAATTTTAGCGCGCAAAGATAGGTATAATTATTTGATTCTGCAAATGTTTCTTTTTGCGGTAGTGCTTCCAGGCCAGGGTGGCGTAACAGTAGCGCTTAGTGCGGGCCGAGGGGATGAAGGCGTAGTGGAAGTGCTTCTCATCGGCGTGTTCACGCAACAAATCAAGGTCCCCGTAGCCGGGGGCAGCCCAGACTACGCCGCGGTTGTAGGCGGTGGCGGCAAGGCGAACCTGCTCCTTAAGCGGCAGAGTCTCAATACCTTCCTGAGTACGCTCCCCTTTTTTATTATAGGAGCCGTAGGAGGCATACAGCAGCCTCAAAAACACTCCCACGTATATCACCTGCCACTCTTCTTTCTGGAGGCGCGAAATGCGTATGCGGCGCGCGGTGGCATTATCGGCCGTGTCAAACCATAGCTCATACTCCCGGGCAAGGCCGCTTCTCATCCAGGCCTTTTCCATTTCATCAACAAAGGAAGGTTTCATCTGAAACAGGCCGATTGAAAAGTCCGGCCCTCCGCCCGTGGTGATGTAGGTGCCGTAGTTGGCAGCCGTCTCCAGTGCGTCCTGAAGGCGGGAATAGCGTTCCACTTCCGGCCACACCACGGACTCCGCCACCAGGGGGTCAACGTCAAAGGAGCGCCACGTATCGTAGGCGCTCCCAAAATCCCGGGTCAAGCCCGGAATGACTAATACCAGTATTAGAGCATATAGGTGCAAAGCACAAGCTGGTACTTGTAGTTGCCGTTGCCGGTGTCTTCAGTGGCCTCGTGGTACCACTGGAGCTTGTTGCCGGTCTTCTTCCATGCGGTGGGGAATACCTGGTCTCCTTCAGGCATCTGGAGGAAACCACCCTCGGCATTGTAGAAAACTTTGCGCTTGCCGTCAGAGGAGGTCCAGCTGGCGCTCTTGGGTGAAGAGGAGTCCTTGCGCTTGCCGTTGAGCTTCTGGAATTCCTCGTCAGAAACGGGGCTCCAGCTTCCGCCGGAGAAGTGGTAAACCTTACCGTCCTCATCCATTGAGTAGATGTGCTTGCCGCTGCCGATGGCGTCAAAATCGGCCTGACCAAATACGGCGAATTCCGGCCACCATGGGCGTACGCTCTTGCCACCGACCTTGGCGGCACTCACATTAATCTCACGCACGATTTCCTCCTTGTACATCTTGGGATAGTTTGAAGGGAACTCGCTATAAGCCTCGGCCAGGATGTCACCGGCCTGGATAACAACGTTGAGCGGTTCACGGTAAAGGGCGCACTCAGGGATAAGGCCGTCCTCAATGGCCTGACGGTTGATCTTGATAATCTTTCCAAGGGATTCCTTGCGGGCGTTGAAACGCTTCTGGACGTCCTCTACCCACACCTTTGCAGCGCGCTCACGATAGCTCATAATGCGCTCCAGGGCCTGGGCGTAAAGCGGATTGTAAACGGAAGGATCCTCAGTCTGGTATATCTTATTCTTGATTTCAATGAGTTTCTTGCGCTCGGATGCAGCAAAGTTCACGTCGGCCGTAGCGTCCTTGAGATCATAGCAAGCCTGGATATCCTGCATGTACTTGGACATCTTGACCTGCATGTCGTTGAGACCCGCAGTCTTCTGGTTCATACGGTCCATCATATCCATAGCGGAGCCCATTCCGCCCATCATTGAGCGGGAGCTCTTCTGCTGGGCAAGCTTCTGCTCTTCCATGAAGCGCTTCTGGAAGGCATCGGCCTCCTTCTTGAAGGAAGGATCTTTGGCCGATTGGGCTTTCTGATATGCCTCCATCTTCTTGTTGCAGGCATTCATCTTAGGGCTCACCTCCATATAGTTGGAAGAGGTCATCTGCTCACGGGCGGCGGCCTTCAGTTCAGACACCTCAAGACCCATATACTTGCGAATATCGGAAGCATTGCGGTCATAAACCTGGAATGTTGCCTCCAGGGACTTCTCCGACATCATCTTTACGGCGTCGGCCTCGCTCATATTCTCATATCTGGCGGCATCGGCCTCAAGGGCGCTCACGTCAAGGTCTCCAAGGATTGACTTCTCAATCTTCTGGGAGACGCGCTCCTTGTCTGCCTCCGAAGCATTGTCGTCTGTGAGGATGGCAACCTCCGCGTCTGTAAGGCCAAAGGCCGATTTGAGGCCGTCGTTGGCCTTCTTGCGCCAGAGGAGGGTTTCAGCGTCCTCGCAGGTTGCGTCCTCATTGAGTTCTTCTGCGCGGATGGTGACGGCCTTGATGGCTTTGTAATAAGCTATCTGATTGGCCTCAACGGGGTTAATGAGTTCCTGGGCGCTGGGCACCGCAGGGAATTCATTCATCAGAGGAATGGGGAATTTGGCCGATGAAGGGGTAACCGGGCCGTCCCAGCCAAAGGTGCTGGCACGCTTTGCAGGAAGGGCCTGCTCTCCGGTGACGGGCTTTACGGAATTGGGGTCATCGTTTTCCTGACCGGCCATCTGGGACATGCCTTCAGGAATCATTCCCTGAACGGCGTCACCAAGTGAACCGCCAATGGCGCTTTCTGCTTTCTGCTTAATCTTGTCAAGGAAACTCTGGGCCTGGGCCTGGCCGCAGATGAGGGCCAGGGCGGCAAGTAATATTGTAATACGTTTCATAGTTTACTTTTTAACGAATTCTACACGGCGGTTCTTGGCGCGGCCTTCGTCAGTGCTGTTGGATGCGATGGGAACGTGGGAGCCCTTGCCCACAGGGGTAAGGCGGGCCTGGGCAATACCCTGCTCTACCAGAGCTGCCACAATGGCCTCCGCACGCTTCTGGGACAGAGGATCGTTCACCTTGTCAGAGCCGGTGGCGTCGCAGTGGCCCTGGACCTCGAAGGAGATGCCGGGGTTATCCTGCATAAGCTTTGCAATGCGGCCTATTTCCACCATTGACTCCGGCTTAAGGTCTGCCTTGCCGGTTTCAAAAGTAATGGCATAGGTGATGATCTTGCCGTCTGAAGAGAGGCGGTCATATAGCGGAACGGCACCCTTTGCCAGGCGGACGTTGGAGATGCAGGCATATTTGTATTGGCCGCCATGATTGAACCAGAAATGCGAAGGCACTTTGGCGGTGGGAACGCTCATTACGCGTATGCCGTTCACATAGCCCTTGAAAGCGCGCTTGTTGAACGAGAAGGCGAAGTGATTCCAGCCGTCCTTCAGAGGGGTGCCGCTCTCGTCGAGGCCCATATACTTTTCGCCAGTGATGTCATCGCCCCCGTTAGGCTTTTGAACGGTCCAGCCGTAGCGGGAATAGCCGTCGTCGCGGAACGAGACAACTACATACTCAACGCGGCCGTTCCAGTTGGGAAGGTCCGGGTTGCCAAAGGCGATTTCCAGTTCGTCCCCGCCCAGGCCGTCGCCTGTCTGCAAATACATATCGAATTCCAGCGTGAACACGTCTGGCAGGAAGTGCTGCTGGTCATTCATCAGGGGCTGTATTTCGGCGAATCCGTCATCCGTAAAGGCAATCACCTTACGTCCTCCCACGGATCCCACTTCGGCATAACCTGACATCAAATCCCACTGTGACGGGAACTCACCCAGCTGCTCATTTTCAAATGTATCTTCAAAGAATAACTCATCTCCCGGGACAAAGTCACTCTTTGCATAAGCGGTTTCCACCTGCTTTTTGGGCTTGGGGGCAGGAGCGGCTTCTCCTGAGGGCTTCTTGGCGCCGCAGTCGTCGCAGAAATTGCCTGTGTTGCCGGTTTTACCGCATTCCTCGCAGGTCCAGGCAGCGCTGGCGGCGGGTTTTGCAGCGGGAACTTCAGAAGCGCCGGGCTTCTTTGCGCCGCAATCGGCACAGAACTTTCCGGTATTGCCGGTTTTGCCGCATTCCTCGCAGGTCCAGGTGCCGCTGGCCTCCTGCTTGGCGGATTCATCGGCCTTATTATCCTTCTTGTCCTTCTTTTTGCCGAAGTTTCCGTCGAGAAGGTCATTTACACCCTTCTCAACCTTGTTGGAAATGTTTTGCTCTGCGGCTTCCTTAGCCCTGTCCTTGAGCCTGTCAAGGAAACTCTGGGCGCTGGCCGTGCTGCAAACCAGTGCAAGCACAGCTACTGTGACAAAGAATTTTTTCATATTAAATAAGGTTTTTTTCACTGACAATCCTGATCATTTCCGCCGTATTTTCGGCCTCCAGTTTAGACAGAAGGCGCTTCCGGTACCACTTGATTGTTTCCGGGCTCAGGGATAGCTTTTCTGCAATCTGGGGAGAAGTGCATCCTTGCGCTATGAGGCGCAGAATTTCCAAATCCCTGTCTGTCAATGTCCGTTTAGTGTCATTCATAAACGCAAATTTCACATTTCTACGCCTAAAAAACACCACCCTAAAGGGGGGAATTGCACTGATTATGACCTGCAAATGCGTTTTTTTGCGTAAGTTTGTAATGTGAAACGAGCGCTGATAATATTTGCCGTTCTCTTCGGCATTTCGGCTATTGCGGCCGGTTACAATGACCACCGGGGCCATAATCTGGACTCCCTGGAAAGGGCCGTGGCCCCCTGGACGCCGGATGCCATAGACAAGGCCTCAACGGAGGAGTTGCTGGATCTCAACCGCGCCTACCGTAACCTTATGCTTGGCTACAACGTCCTAAACGGTGACAAGAGCATCTTCTACGCCCGCAAGGCCCTGTCCATCAGCCGCCCCCGCGGATGGTATGCGGCCGATTCCGACGCCTACCGCTATATCGGCCAAATCTATTATGGCCGGGAACAGTATGACAGCGCCCGCGTCTATTATCTGGCTTCCCTTGCCGCCGTGGACGCAATGGCCGCCGGTGCCACCTCCCCCACCAACCAGGAAGGATACACGGAAAGAGAGATTGACGACTATTACTCGGCCCTTTACGGCTCTATCGGCAATCTTTACAATATGATGGATTCCATCCCGCAGGCTATGGATTATTATGAAAAGGCCGGAGCCATCTTTGAAAAATACGGCTGGAACGAGAGCAATTCCATCCTCCATTACAATATGGGAGAGACCTGGCTTGACGAGGGAGACGCCCACAAGGCCAAGGCCGAATACGACAAGGCAATGGCTTTTGCCGATGCTTCCGGGGATTCGCTGATGATAGTGGACGTTTGGAAGGGTTATGGCCGATTGTATATGGAGAAGGGCCAGACCCGCAAATCCCTTTCTTATTTAAGGAAGGCCGATGCCTACTACGCCGCCCACCCGGACTTTGCGCCCAACTTCCGCACGGAGAACCTGGACTATATGAAAGAGGTCCTCTCCCGCCAGAAACGGCAACTGGGGCGTATCACGGGCGTATTGGTGGCGCTGGTGCTGATGGCAGTGGGCCTTGTTATCTCCCGCCGGAAAAAGGCTTCGGACAAGGCCGATGAAACGGCGCCAGCCGCGGTATCGGCCGATGCCCCGG
>OMQK01000111.1 GCA_900313205.1 uncultured Bacteroidales bacterium
ATGCGCGCAGCGGGGATGTGTCATGGGTACCTGTGGCGCATACGCACCAGTATGGATACCATGCGGGATTAGCAAAGGCGTCCTTGGGATCCTTTGGCATACGCTGGATTTCCAGGCTCAGGATGTTGAGTTCATCCATCACTGAAGGCACGCAGGCGGGAATCATGCCAAGGTCTTCGCCGCAGGCCAGCATGCCCGTAGAGCGGAGAAGGGCCGGCAGCTTACGCATTGCGCTGTCACGCCAGAAGTCGTTGTGGCGGTGCCAGAAGAAGTCATTGTAAAGCTCATTGTAGCGGTGCTTGAGCCACTCCGGCAGCCATGCATAGGCCTGGGTATACTGGGCCGATATACGTGGATGCCAGCAATCCTTCTGGCGGGGATCCTCAACAAACAGGCGGTCTGTGCCCTCACCTGCGGCGGGGTCAAAGCCCTGGGCACGGAGGTCGTCTCCGGAATAAGGCAGGGCCGGTGAGAAGTGACCCATAAGGCCGCTGGTGTACTCTGAGGGAATTTCCCAAATGCGGAAGAAGCCAAGGATGTGGTCTATGCGGAAGGCGTCAAAGTACTGGGCCATCTTGCCCATGCGTGCCTTCCACCATGCATAACCGTCCTTTGCCATCTCTTCCCAGTTGTAGGTGGGGAAGCCCCAGTTCTGGCCGTCTGCGCTGAAGGCATCCGGAGGTGCTCCGGCCTGGCTGTCCAGGTGGAAGAGGTGGGGATGCTGCCAGGCATCGGCACTCACGCGTGAAACGCCAATTGGAAGGTCTCCCTTGATGGCTACACCATGGAGATGGGCGTATTTCACGGCGTCACGGAGCTGACGGTCAAGAAGGAACTGGAGATAGCAGTAGAAGCCCACTTCCTGAGGGTGCTCCTCCGTGAAGGAATCGGCCTTCTTGGCGCTGTAGGTGGAATATTTTCCCCACTGGGAGAAGTCCGGCGTTCCGTGGATGTCACGCAGTACGCTGAAAACGGCGTAAGGGAGGAGCCAGTCCTTGTTTTCCTCAACAAAGGCGGCGTACGCTGGAGACTCCGTGTCCTTCTGGACGGCGTAGTGCTTACGGAGCATCTCAAGCTTGGCCTGATTCACGGCCTCATAGTCTATCTGGGGAAGCTTTTCAAGTTCTTCCTGCTTTGCCTTGTATGCGGCATTCTTGCGGATACCGGCCTCCGGCAGATGGATGAACTGCGGGTGCAGGGCGAATGAACTCACGGCATTGTAGGGATAGGAATCCTTCCAGGTGTGAGTCATGGTTGTGTCGTTGACCGGGAGCAGCTGGATTACGTTCTGATGGGTTTCCACGGCCCAGTCTACAAGGCGCTTGATATCGTTGAACTCACCTACGCCAAAGCTGTCCTTTGTGCGGAGAGAGAACACGGGAACGGCCACGCCTGCGCCCCTCCAGGGCTCTGTGGGGAAGGCGGGGTTAAGGTCTGCTATCACAAGCTGGGTGTCCTTTGCAGGAACCTCCGCGAAGAAGTGATTGGGGCCGTCTTCCCAGCGCCTGATGGCTTTGGTTTTGGTATCCACTATCACAAACTTGTACTCCATGGGCTCCTTCACGTCCATGGTGAGGAACCACCAGGGGAAGATGCCGTCTTCCATAAGGTGTACCTTCTTCCAGTTGCCAAGGCCATTTCCGGCACCCACCAGGGCAAGGGACTCGTTGGAGCGGACCTCCGGGGCGGGAACATGGAAACTGACGTTACCCCTCTGGCCGGCTTCCGGCTGGGGATTGCGGAAAGATGCGCCCGATGGCCTGCGGAAGATAACATCGCTGAAGGCCGATGAATAGAAGGCGGAATTTGAAGGCTTCTCCTGCCAGCGGGAACGCACGATGATGTTTTTCCCGGCCGACGGGGACTTGTAAGTATGGCCGCGCCATTCCTTCTTCACTACCCTTCCCTCACGGACAATCTCAAAGGAGAAGGTGTCCCCTTCCTTGAGGTCACGGCCTGTGAGGACAATCTGCCACAGGCCACCGAAAGAGTACTGCATGGGAACGCGGCGCTTTCCAATCCTGAGATGAATGGCTTCTCCCCAGGAGGTATGATATTGAAGTTGGATGTTAATGGTCATAATGCGTGTTATTAACTCACTAAATTTAGTTATTTTGGAGGGACTTACAAAACATTCCGCTATCTTTGTGGAAGAAAAGAGTATTTTTTGCGACGAATGAAAACCGCAACGGTAGTAAAGAACGCCGGAAGCCACTATCTTCTGAGTGAACTGCCCGCCTGGAACGTCTTTCCGGCGGTGCTCCGCGGCGTGCTCAGACTGGGTGCGGGAAAGACCACCAACCCTGTTGCCGTGGGAGACATAGTGTCTTATGAAGAAGGGCAGGACGGCATGGCTGTCATCACTTCCGTACTCCCCCGCCGCAATTACGTCATACGCCGCAGCACAAACCTTTCCCGCCAGGCGCACATCATTGCGGCCAATGTGGATATGGCATATCTTGTGGTGTCCCTGTACTTCCCGGAAGTGAAACTGCCGTTTTTGGACAGGGTGCTGGTGACTTGTGAGGTGTACGGCATTCCGGCAACCATAGTGCTCTCCAAAACAGACATGTACCGGGCCGAGGCCCCTGAGGCATTTGAAGCCTTCCGCCACATATATGAAAGTGCAGGGTATCCGGTCATAGAGACATCCGTTGTGACCGGTGATGGGATTGACGCCCTGCGGGACGCCTGTGCCGGGCACGTAAACCTTTTTTCCGGAGAGTCCGGAGTTGGAAAGTCCTCCCTCATCAAGGCCCTGGACCCCTCGCTGGATCCAAAGATAGGGGATATATCGGCCGCGCACCTTCAGGGCAAGCACACAACGTCCCTCTATGAGATGTACCCACTTTCGTCCGGCGGATACGTGATTGACTCCCCGGGGCTAAGGGGCTTTGGCCTTGTAGACCTTGAAAAAGAGGAGATTGCACGCTACTTCCCGGAAATGCTGCGGGTCTCCGAGGGCTGCCGGTTCACCCCCTGCACGCATACTCATGAACCGGGTTGCGCCGTTAAGGAGGCCGTAGAGGAGGGCATTATTGCTCCGGAGCGCTACAACTCCTATCTTGGCATGCTGGAAGAGGATAAGAAATTCAGATAACACCCGTCATTCCCGGCCATGACCGGGAATCTAAATCTGAACGAAGTGAAGAATCTTCATAAGGAAATCCTCTCTCTGGCGGCTCCCAGCATCCTTGCCAATATAACCGTCCCGCTTGTAGGGATGGCCGATATAGCCGTGGCCGGCCACCTTGGCGGCGGCTCCGGCGCGGCGGCACTCATTGGGGGCATTACCATCGGCACAATGCTGTTCGACCTCCTTTATTGGAACTTTGCTTTCTTACGTTCCGGTACCGGCGGCCTCACGGCCCAGGCTTACGGACGGCTCCTTGCCGGCTCCACCGCAACCGTCATGCCCGGCACAGACGCAACCGTCATGCCCGGCACAGACCGGGCATCTTCCCTCCGGAGCATACTGCTACGGGCACTGCGGATTGCCATGTTATCCGGTGTTGCGCTCATTGCGTTGCAATGGGTTGTGCTATGGCTGGCATTTTTGCTGGTGGACTGCACGCCTGAGGTACGTGAACTGGCATCTGAATACTTTAAAATCCGCATCTGGGCAGCCCCGGCAACGCTTTCGCTGTTTGCATTCAAGGGATGGTTCATCGGCCTTCAGGATACCGTGAAGCCCATGATTGCCGATTTACTGGTGAACGGGCTTAACATCTTATTGTCATTCGGGCTGGGCTTTGGCCTTTGCGGCCTTCCCGCTATGGGCTTTGCCGGGGTTGCTGCAGGCACGCTCATCGCCCAGTGGTGCGGCTTCACGTACGCCGCCTTCGCCGCCCGGCACTCTATGGGGCAGCTGGTGACACAAAAACCGGCGTTTTTGGGTAACCAGATGACCTCCGGGACAGCCAGCGACACAAAATCGGCCATTTTTGGGTTACCAGCTGCCCCCGCGGTGGACCAGGTCCAACAACACTCCGTGGACCAGGTCCAGGCACCGTCATTTTTCCGGATGAACCGTGACCTTGTGCTAAGGTCCCTGGGGATGATTGCGGTGTATATAGGGTTCACGGTTATATCGGCCAAATTTGGAGACACCATGCTGGCGGTAAGCTCAATCCTTATGAAACTGCTGCTGGTATTCAGCTATTTCACAGACGGCTTTGCGTATGCCGGGGAGGCTCTTACTGGACGGTTCATTGGAGCCGGGGACAATGCCGGGGTGCATGCCTCCGTGAAGGGATGCTTCATCTGGGGCTGGGGCCTTGCCGGAGCGTTCATGCTGCTATACGGCCTTGGCGGAGTGCCGGCCTTCCACCTCCTCACATCGGATGCTACGGTGGTGGACGCCGGAAGGGAATTCATCCCCTGGCTGCTCCTGATGCCGCTTATCGGCGTTCCGGCGTTCATATGGGACGGGGTTTTTACGGGAGCCACGGCAACATCGGCCATGAGGGGCAGCACGCTCCTTTGCGCCGTGGGCTTTTTTGCCGTATGGTTTGGGGGATATTATCTCACCGCAACACCCCCGGCTGGTCCCACAGCCATCCATATCCTCATGGCAGCATATTTCGTGCACCTTGCCATCCGCTCCATATACCTTACCATATATTGGTGGAGGGTAAAGAAATAATGACTATCTTTGTGTGATATTAACCACACAAGCAATACTATGAATTTTCTACTTTTGGCCGCGGCGGTCCTCCCTCTCTGGCAGGATATGCAGGCAACTTCCGTAAATGCAGAGACAAAACGCACTGAAGTAATCTATTATGCCAGCCGTGAGGATGCCCTGAAAAAGGGATTCCGTGAGTCCGAGAACTACGTGGACCTCAACGGCATATGGGACTTCAAGTACTTTGAGGACTACCACAACCTCACGCTGGAGCCTGCCAGCTGGGACAGGATAAAGGTCCCCGGGAACTGGGAGATCCAGGGATATGGATATGCATATTACACCAATATCCAGTACGACTTCTGCCCCGAGAATCCTCAGCCGCCGGTGCTGCCGGAGTCTTTCCCCGCAGGCGTCTATCACAGAACCTTCACCGTGCCCGCATCATGGGCCGGCCGTGAGGTGTTCCTAAACCTCTGCGGAACCAAGAGCGGCACATACGTGTACGTGAACGGAGAGGAAGTTGGCTACGGAGAGGACTCCAAGAGCCTCCACCGCTATAATATCACAAAGTATCTGAAGCCCGGGGAGAATGACCTCAGGCTCAAGATTTTCCGTTATACATCGGCCTCATATCTGGAAGACCAGGACTTCTGGCGCATAAGCGGCATTGAGAGAGATGTGTATCTTTCAAGCGAAAAGGCCCATTCCGGCTTTGATTTCAGCGTCATCTCCACCCTTGACGAGGATCTCCAGACCGGTATCTTCAAACTCAGGATGCACTCCAAGGCTCCCGTGGAGGTGTTCTACGAGCTTCTTGACAAGGACGGCACGGCTGTTGCCGACGCCGTCTTCGAGTTCAGCGGATCAATGGCAACGGTAACCGACACTATCCCTGCCGTTCGCCGCTGGAGCGCCGAAACTCCGGAGCTGTACACCCTCCTTCTCAGGGTGAACGGGGAATACACCCGCTTCCACGTGGGATTCCGCCGCCTTGAGGTGAAGGAGGTCCCGGACACTGACGGCCGCCCGGTCCACGCCTTCCTTGTGAACGGCCAGCCAGTCAAGTTCAAGGGTGTGAATCTCCATGAGCACAACCCCTACACCGGCCATTATACCA
>OMQK01000038.1 GCA_900313205.1 uncultured Bacteroidales bacterium
ATGTATAAACGCCTCATTATCAGCGGTTTAATGAAAACGGTCTCCAATTACCCCATCCCCAACACCTTCCGCATGAAGGTGAAATGCGCGCTGTACGTTGAGATAGAGTCGGAGGAAGAGCTTGAGTCCCTGGACTTTGACGCCCTGCCCCAGCCGGTGATGGTCATGGGCGGCGGCTCCAACCTCCTTTTCACCAAAGACTTCCCAGGAACCGTGCTGCACATATCATCCCCCTCCCCCTACCCGTGTCCGGGGGTGGACACGTCCGCCGGAGGGTGCTTTGTCACCTTGCCCGCCGGAACGGTCTTTGACGATTTCTGCGCCTGGGCGGCAGCTGAAGGCCTTTGGGGTCCGGAGAACTTGTCGCTCATCCCCGGGGAATGCGGTGCCAGCGCCGTTCAGAACATCGGCGCCTATGGCGTTGAGGCCAAGGATATCATTGCCGATATCCGTGCCTGGGACCGCGTAGAAGGCCGATTCGTGCACATTGACCCCGCTACCTGCGCCTACGGTTACCGCACTTCCAAGTTCAAAACTGAATGGAAAGGCCGATACATCATCACGGCTGTCACTTACCGTCTAAGCCGTGAACCCCAGCCCCGCCTGGACTACGGCGGCCTCCGAAAGGCCCTTGCTGATAGGGGTGTCTCTGCAACCCTTACCCCTCAGCTCATCCGCCAGACCATCATCGACATCCGCAACGCAAAACTGCCGGATCCGGCGGTGACTGGATCGGCCGGTAGTTTTTTCTGCAATCCGGTGATAAGCAAGGAGCACTTTGAGCGCATCAAGGAGATAGCCCGTCAGGACAACGGTCCGGACTACCAGGTGCCGCACTATGAGGTGGGGGACCAGATCAAGGTTCCGGCGGCCTGGATGATAGAGCAGTGCGGCTTCAAGGGCAAACGCCTTGGTGGCGCCCAGGTGTTCAAGAATCAGCCGCTGGTCATAGTGAACGCCAGCGGTGAGGCCTCCCCGGAAGAAATCATAGGCCTGGAAACCGAAGTTATCCAGGCCATAGAATCCAAATACGGCATCACCCTCCATCCGGAGGTTGAGCACATCTAACTACTTTGTCAGGTTAATGAACGGCAGTGCGTTGGAGCCGTTGTAGGTGGGAAGTTTGCCATCCCACTTCTCAATGGCGTACTGCTGGACCAGCAGGGCGTTGAGGGATGCGGCAACTACGCGGTTGTAGTATGCTTCACCGTCACCCTGGATGCGCTGGGCTTCAGCTTCACCCTTTGCCTTGGCAATGGCAATCTTGGCCTCGGCCTCTGCTTCCTTCACCTTGTTCTCTGCCTTGAGGGCGTTCTGGACGGCCTCGTTCTTGGCGTTGATGGCGGCAGTGAGGGATGCCGGAGGGTCTATCTTTGTGGTGAACTCGCGGACTATGAAGCCCTCACGGTTCATGGACTCATCCAGGCGGGCGCGGACCTCGTTTTCAAACTTGGCGCGGTTGGCCATCAGTTCATCAGAGGTGTAGTTGTTGGCGCAGGTACGGTAAGCCTCAAAGATACAGGTGTTTATGTAGCCCATCTCAAGTTCGCGCACCGGTTTGCGGTACTTCACGAAGATATCCACGGCCTTGGCCTCATCTATCTGGTATGCCAGGGTAGGGGTCATGGAGAAGATGGCCGCATCCTTGGGGTTCACGGTGAATGGCTCATAGGTTACACGCTGGATGTATGTGGGGTACTCGAAGATACTTTCCGTGATGGGGTTATACCACACCCAACCGCGGCAGGTACCCTCGACGCCGCCCTTCAGAGCCGCGTTGGAGCTCCACTTCTTGAACTTGATACCAACCGATGCAGAGTCAATTGTGGTGCAGCAGGATGCCATGATGCCTATCACAACCACGGTTACGGCAAGTGCAATCCAGGAGGATTTTGCAAGAACTCCGGTCTTTTTCATATCATATTATTTTTTCTTGCCGAACAAACCGCCCAGGATGCTGGTTGCAGCGCCAAGAAGGCCGCTGCCGGCGCCGCCCTTCAGGGAAAGAAGGATGTCGTTGATGTCAACATCTCCGTCTCCGTCTTGATCCTTGATGAAGCCGGAAAGTTTGCCGATAATACCGGGGATTAGTGCAGTAAGGGCCGGAGCAAGTGAACCAAGGTTGAGTTTACTCACGATGTTCTTGGTGAAGAGGTCTCCTGCCAGGGCGGTGATGCCGCTCTTTGCAGCGTCCGTCTTTCCGGTAAGAAGGTTTTTGATCTCATCCAGACCACCGGATTTTGCGGCAGTCTGTGTGAGTGAACCCAGGATGGAATCTCCCAGCCCGCCAAGAACCTGGTCCTTGATGTTTGCAGGGATGTCTACTTTACCTGCCGCCGCACTGACGGCCTTCTGAATGAAGTCATTAATGTTTGCCATATGTCAAATGTTTTATGCCAATAAAGTTAATCCAATTCTCACAAAAATCCAATACATCCACGGACCATCCGAAACACGTATGATTTATTTCCGGAAAAAACGTATCTTTGTGCATAAACTGTAAAAAATGGCAAAATTCATCATAGAGGGTGGCCACAGGCTCAGCGGCACCATCACTCCACAGGGCGCAAAGAATGAGGCGCTGGAAGTCATCAGTGCGGTTCTCCTTACGGCAGAGCCCGTAAAAATGACCAATATCCCTGAGATCCTTGACGTCAAGAATCTCATAGAACTCCTGAGGAATATGGGCGTAAAGGTCACCCGTCATTCCAAGGGTACCTATACTTTCCAGGCCGATGAAGTGGACACCTCCTACATTGAGACGGAGGAATTCGTTGCAAAGTGCGCCAAGCTTCGCGGTAGCGTGATGGTCGTCGGCCCGCTCCTCAGCCGTTTTGGCCACGCGTGGTTCCCTAAGCCGGGCGGTGATAAAATCGGCCGCCGCAGGGTTGACACCCACCTTGACGGTATGTGCAACCTTGGCGCAGATATGGAGTATGACCCGGGGCGCAGGGCGTTCCACCTCACTACGGAGGGCCGTCTTACGGGCCGATACATGCTCCTTGACGAAGCCTCCGTCACCGGTACCGCCAACATAGTGATGGCTGCAGTGCTTGCAAAGGGCACCACAACCATCTACAACGCCGCCTGCGAGCCCTACGTCCAGCAGCTTTGCAAGATGCTCAACCGCATGGGCGCCTTCATCGACGGCGTTGGCTCCAACCTCCTCCGCGTCCACGGCGTGGAGAAGCTCGGCGGCACGGAGCACAAGATTCTTCCGGATATGATTGAGGTTGGCTCTTTCATCGGCATGGCCGCAATATGCCAGAGTGAAATAACCATCAAGGACGTCTCCTGGTATGACCTGGGGATCATCCCTGACGCCTTCAAACGCCTGGGAATCAAGTTGGAGCAGAGGGGCGACGACATCTACGTCCCTGCTCAGGACTCCTATGAGATTGAGTCTTTCCTGGACGGCTCCATCATGACTTTGGCCGATGCCCCCTGGCCCGGCCTCACCCCTGACCTCCTTTCAGTGATGCTTGTTGTGGCCACCCAGTGCAAGGGCAGTGTCCTCATCCACCAGAAGATGTTTGAATCAAGGCTATTCTTTGTGGACCGCCTCATAGACATGGGTGCCCAGATTATTCTCTGCGACCCCCACAGGGCTGTTGTCATCGGCCACGATCACCGCATCACCCTCAAGGCCGCCCGCCTTGTGAGTCCGGATATCCGCGCGGGTATTGCCATGCTTCTTGCGGCAATGAGCGCCCGCGGCACCTCAACAATTGACAACATTGAGCAGATAGACCGCGGCTACGAGGACATCGAGGGCCGCCTCAATGCCCTCGGGGCGCATATCACCAGGGCGTAGCGGCTACAGAAGGAGTTCTGCGGGGCCGGTAAGGAAAACGTCCTTGAAACCATCTCCGGAGGGGGTGAATTCAACTTCCAGCCAGTCTCCGCGGCGGCACTGAAGCCTTACCGGGCTTTGGGCAAGGCCCTTCACGTATGCCGCAATGGCGCTGGCGGTGAGGCCTGTGCCGCAGGCGAGGGTTTCGCCCTCAACGCCTTTCTCAAAAGTGCGGACCTTGAGGCCTTCTTTTGTTTTCTCCACAAAGTTCACGTTGGTGCCTTCCGGCTGAAAGTCTTTATCCCATCTTATGGGCTTGGCCTCAGGCTCTATGTCTATGGCATCCACATTGTCCCGGAACTCCACGTAGTGCCTTGTGCCCGTGTTGAGGAAGTAGCCGTTCTTTGCCTTGCTTATGCCCTTGACGTCAATCATTTTAAGGCGTACGGTCCATTTTTGGAGGGAAGTCATATCTCCTGACCGTCGCTTCGCGACCCCTCCCACAGCCTCCGGCTGCGGGCCCCTCCCTCTTACACGGCCGAGGGTGGCCATGGGTCCGGAGACATGACTTCCCTCCAAAATCGTGGCGGCGTGCTCTCCGTCCGGGGCAAGGAAATGCCACGTACCGTCCTCTGAGGCCGGTTTCAGGCCAAGGTAATCGGCAAAGGCAACTATGCATCGGCCTCCGTTGCCGCACATCATTCCGCCGGAGCCGTCGGGGTTGTAGAACTCCATCCCGAAGTCCTGGCCAGGGGCGTCCGTGAGAATCATCAGGCCGTCAGTGTGGTATTCACGGCAAAGGGCCTGGATGCGCTCCGGCTGGCGGTACTCATCCATACCGCCTTCACGGCCGTCAAAGACCACGAAGTTGTTACCTGCTCCGGTGAATATGTGGGGCGTTTTTGTCATCTTGTTGATTGTCAATTATTTACACAATTTACTCCTATCAAAAACAGCGGGAGTAAAAGTTGTAACTACTTATTAGTCAGGGCTTTAGCCAAAACGGCGGCCAAAATCTTTATCCCCGGCTCCATCTTGGACTCCTCTATGAAGGAGAAGTTGAGGCGCATAGTGTTGCGGTGGCTGCCGTCCGGGTAGAAGAAGGAGCCGGCAACGTAGGCAACGCCGGCGGCTAGGGCTTCGTCGTAAAGCGCCACGGTATCAATGCTTTCCGGAAGTGTGAGCCAGAGGAAGAGACCGCCGTCAGGGTGCGTCCATGAGGTCCCGGCGGGCATATACTTTTCAAGGAGCCCCAGCATAAGGTCACGCCGGCGTTTGTACTCGGCAATAGTATTAACCAGATTGGCATCAAGCGCGCCTGAGGTGAGGAATTCGCACGCCATGTACTGGTCCAGCACCGGCGGGCAGAGGTCAAGGCACTGCTTGCACACATAAATCTGCTCCAGAAGCGGTTCCGGGCCGATAATCCACCCCAGCCTGAACCCCGGTGCAAAGATCTTGGAGAAACTCCCAAGGTGGAGCGTGCGCTCCGGAGCCAGTTCGCGGATGGTGGGGAGAGTCTCTCCGCTGTAACGCAGTTCACGGTACGGACTGTCCTCAACTATCAGGATATCAAGTTCCCTGGCCAGTGCCACAATCTCTTTTCTCTCCTCCAGTGTCAGTGTCTTTCCCGTAGGGTTATTGAAGTCAGGGATAACGTAGATGAATTTGGCGGAAGTGAGGGATATGCCCTCGGGGGACTCCACTTCGCTTCGCTCCGTTCCGGCCCCTCCCACTGTCATAGGTGCCGTAGGCCAAGCAAGCTTGCCCTCCGCCCCCTCTGCCAGCGGGCCCCTCCCCCTACACTTGTCCGGGGGTGGACAAGCCCCCGAGGGCATATCCCTCACTTCAGCCCTGTACGCCCTGAAACTCTGGAGGGCGCCAAGGTACACGGGACTCTGGGCAAGGACTATGTCTCCGGGATCAAGGAAAACGCGTGAACACACGTCTATTCCCTGCTGGGAAGAAGTGGTGATCTGGACCTGAGAAACCGGAACGCCATAGCGCGCGGCAATGGCGGCGCGCAGTTCCGGGACGCCCTGCGTAGCACCGTACTGGAGTGCCCTGGTGCCGTATTTTTCCAGCACCGCGGCGGCCAGGCCGGGGATCTGGTCCGTAGGGAATGTGACTGCAGCGGGGTAGCCGCCGGCAAAGGAACAGATGGCCTGGAGATCCACCTTTCGGAAGATTTCACGTACGGGAGACCTCAGGAACGAGGGAACATCGGCCGAAAAAAAGCGCTCATAATCCATAGGTGCAAAGTTAGCAATTTTTGTCCGGGTTGTGTTGTGGGTGCTCATATTATTCCGGGGATTTTTTGTATTTTTGTATCTTGTATGAAAGCACTTGACTTACACGGCTGCGGCACCGCGCTTCTCACCCCGTTCAAGGGTGGGGAAGTGGACTATGAGTCCTTTGCCGCCACAGTAGACTGGCAGGTAGAAACCGGCATAGATTTTCTGGTTCCCCTCGGGACCACAGGTGAAACTCCCACCCTCTCTGAATCGGAGAAACTCCAGGTCCTGGAGGTGACGCTTCAGCACGCAAAGGGCCGTCCCGTGATGGCCGGCGTGGGGTCCAACTCAGTGAAGGGCACCCTTGACAACATCCGCCTCCTGCAGGATGCCGATGCCTTCCTGGTGGTTGTTCCCTTCTACAACAAGCCGCCCCAGAGGGGTATGTATGAGTATTTCAAGGCCGTGGCAGGTGCAACGGAAAAGCCCATCGTGCTGTACAACGTTCCCGGCCGCACCGGTTCTAACATTGAGCCTGAAACCGTGCTGGCGCTGGCAAAGGACGTGCCCAATATAATCGGCATAAAGGAAGCCTCCGGCAAAATTGAGCAGAGCCTAAAGATCATGGCCGGCCGCCCGGAAGGCTTCAAGCTCCTTTCCGGCAACGACGAAGACACCCTTGAGCTTATGAAGCAAGGGGCCGATGGCGTAATCTCCGTGGCCTCAAACGTTTTCCCTTCCGCTATGGCCGATTTCATCCACGCGCTGCAGGCCGGTAAGATTGAGGAGGCAACCCGGATGGACGCCCGTCTGAAGCCTCTTTTCAAGGCGCTCTTCGTAGAGCCCAACCCCATCCCCGCCAAGGCCGCAATGGCCCAGCTTGGCCTTATGGAAAACAGCCTCAGGCTGCCACTGGTTAAGGCTACGGAGGCAACGGAAGCCCTTTTACAGCAAACCCTGAAAGACCTTTTCTGATGGACGTAACTCTTCAGCAATTCAACGCCCTGATGGACGCCCTTGAAAAGGGTGAAATCCGTGTGGCCCGGAAAGTAGACGGCGTTTGGCAGGTAAACCGTGAGGTGAAGGAAATAATCCTTGCGGGCTTTCGCCTTGGCGCCATAAAGGAAATGTCCCAGGGACAGTTCCCCTTCTTTGACAAGGACACCTTCCCGGTAAGGCAGTTCAAGGCCCGTGACGGCGTCCGTATAGTTCCCGGCGGCACTTCCGTCCGTCGCGGCGCATATATGGCCCCCGGCTCCATCATAATGCCTCCGGCCTATGTCAACGTGGGCGCCTATGTAGACGAAGGCACAATGGTAGACAGCCACGTCACTATCGGCTCCTGCGCCCAGGTGGGAAAGCACATCCATATATCGGCCTCAACGCAGATTGGCGGCGTGCTTGAACCCGCCGGAGCCCTTCCCACAATTATTGAGGACGGCGCGTTCATCGGCGGCAACTGCGGCATCTACGAGGGTACAATCGTCCAGGAGGGCGCAGTGATTGCTTCCGGCGTCATAATCACCTCATCCACGGCCATTTACGACGCCACAAAGGATGAGTTCATAAAGAGGAATGCCGATGGTCGCATAGTGGTCCCCGCCGGCGCCGTTGTTGTGAGCGGCTCCAAGCCCATCGTCCGCGGCGGCAAGCCCCTGGAGAGCGGCGTTCACCTTTACTGCCCGGTGATTGTGAAGTACCGTGACAGCAAAACAGAGGGCAGTATTCACCTTGAAGACTTATTACGTTAATTGTCATTTCGAGCGAAGTCGAGAAATCTCATAGTTATTGAAAAAATGATTGTAGCGGTAGTTGGTGCAACGGGCCTGGTTGGCTCAAAGATGTTGCAGGTTCTTGAGGAACGCGAGTTCCCGGTGACGGAGCTGCTCCCCGTGGCTTCTGAGCGTTCCTGGGGTAAAAAAGTGCGTTTTCAGGGCAGGGAGTGGACGGTTATGAGTGCCGATGAAGCTATTTCCCGGAAGCCCGCCCTTGCCATTTTCTCCGCCGGGGGGGCTGTATCGGCCCAGTTGGCGCCGCGCTTTGCGGAAATTGGCTGCTACGTGGTGGACAATTCCTCCTACTGGCGTATGGACTCTTCCGTGCCGCTGGTGGTGCCGGAGATCAATGCCGATGTCCTTAAGCCCACGGATCACATCATCGCCAATCCCAACTGCTCCACCATCCAGATGGTCCTGCCTCTGGCGCCGCTTCATAAGGCATACGGCATCAAGCGAATTGTTGTGAGCACCTACCAAAGCGTCACCGGCGCCGGTCAGAAAGGCATTGAGCAGCTTGAAGCAGAAATGGCAGGCGGCAAGGGCACCAAATTCCCTCACCAGATATTCCTGAACGTACTTCCGCATATAGATTCCTTCCTCCCGGACGGCTACACCAAGGAGGAAATGAAGATGGTAAATGAAACCCGGAAGATCCTCCGTGACCCTTCCATTGCCGTTTCAGCCACCACCGTCCGAGTCCCCGTAAAAGGCGGCCATTCGGAGAGCGTTAACCTGGAGTTCCGTCGGCCATTTGAACTGACGGATGCCGTAAAACTTATGGCCGATATGCCCGGCGTGGTCATTCAGGACGACCCCTCAAATAACGTTTATCCCATGCCCATAACGGCCTGGGAGAAGGACGATGTATTTGTTGGCCGCATCCGCCGTGATACATCCGTAGAGAATGGCCTCAATTTGTGGTGCGTCAGTGACAACATCCGCAAAGGCGCCGCCACAAACGCCGTCCAGATAGCGCAGGTGCTGCTCCGTAACGGCTGGCTTGTGTAGGTTTGACGGTCTTAGTCAAGTTTTACCCCCAAAACGTGACTAAGATTGTATGTGGTGACCATCTTAGTTAAGAAAAGTCACCAAAACGTGACTAAGATTGTATTGAAACGATGAACTGGCAGTTGTTCAAAGACATACTGAGCATAGATTCCACTTCCGGCAAGGAGCGGGAAATGGCACTGTGGCTGAATGACCACCTTGAGGCTCCCACAAAGGAACTTATGGAAGTTGGCGACGGCACCCTGAACCTCTTCCTCAAGTGGGGCACCCCCAGCGTGGTCTTCTGCACCCATATGGACACTGTTCCGCCGTACATTGCCCCTGAGTTTCCTGAGTTACCGGAGGGAAGTGACGTCTCCCAAACGTCGCTACGCGACCCCTCCCACCTGCGGTGGGCCCCTCCCTCTTATCCGGCCGAGGGTGGCCAGAGTTTTAGAGACGTCACTTCCCTCCGGATAACCGGCCGGGGCAGCTGTGACGCCAAGGGGCAGATTTTTGCAATGTACACGGCTTGCAAGGAGTTGGAGGCAGAGGGACGGACGGGCTTCGGCCTGCTGATTCTGGCAGGGGAGGAAACAGGCTCTTGGGGCGCCAAGGCCTTCTCAAAGACTGGCTTTGAGGCGCCGTTCCTCATTGTGGGAGAGCCCACGGACAACAAGATGGTAAGTGCCGCAAAGGGCACTCTGTCATATGATCTGAAGTTCACCGGAGAGGCGTTCCACAGCGGTTATCCGCAGTGTGGAACAAGCGCTGTAGAACTCTTTAACCAGTTCTACAATGCCCTGAAGGCCGTTGAATGGGGTCTTGACCCGGAGCTGGGGGAGACAACGTGGAACATCGGCCTTCTGCACTCCGACAACCCCCAGAACATCCTCTCACCGGAGCTTACCTGCCGGCTGTACTTCCGCACCACGTTCCTTTCACACGCCCCCGTCCAGCGCTGGATGCAGGAGATTGCCGGTCAAGCCGGCAATGACGGGAGGGCCCAGGCCCCCGCCACTCCCGCCGTCATGCCCGACCTGATCGGGCATCTGGCGGTCACGCCCCGCGGGGGAGACGTGCCGGCGCGGTACGTGACGCTGCCGGGCTTTGAGAGCGCCCCCGTGGCGTTTGGCAGTGACGCCCCGCACCTGACGGGCTTCGGCCACAAGATCATCTGCGGCCCCGGAAGCATTAAGGTGGCTCACCGGGATAATGAGAACGTCCTTGTAGCGGACCTTGAGGTGGCCGTGGATCAATACGTCCGAATGGCCGTGGAGCTAAACGCTTGTAAATCAAAAGATTAAGCAAAAACGTCTACCGCAAAACGTCAAGACGTTTTTGTATAACATACAGACAATCAACAACTTATCTCCACGCGCAAGTGGGGGCACAAGAGAGAAGATATGATAAAAGTTATTATCAGCGGCTATGGCAAGATGGGCCATATGGTGGAAAAAGAGCTGCAAATCCGTGGCATAGAACTGGTCCAGGCCAGCGAGGACATCACGGCAACGCCCGTGGACGTAGCAAAGGAGTGTGTGTGCATTGATTTCACCACCCCTGAGGCATTCCGGAAGAACTACCCGTTCATTGCGCAGAACTTCAAGGCGGCGGTCATCGGCACAACCGGCTGGAATGACATCAAGGCCGATGTTATCAAGGCCTTCACCGATGCCGGCACCCCTATGGTGTACGCTTCCAACTTCTCCCTTGGCGTGAATGCGCTGTATCTTGCAATCACCAAGGCCTCTGAAATCCTGAAGGGTGCAGGCTACACCCCTGAGATTGAGGAAATCCATCATATCCACAAACTGGACGCCCCTTCCGGAACAGCAAAAACTATGGGCGAAATAGTGGAAGCCCAGCTTGGGGAAAAGCCTCAGATCACATCCATCCGTGAAGGCGAAGTCCCTGGCATCCACACCCTCACCCTCACTTCCGGCTGCGACAAACTCACCCTGAGGCACGAGGCCTTCTCCCGCGAAGGCTTTGCCAAGGGCGCCGTGGTGGCTGCCCTCAAAACCGAGGGCCTCAAGGGCGTACACGAATTCAGTGAACTACTATGAGTTACAGGGTCTTAAAGTTTGGCGGAAGTTCTGTAGCCAGCGCAACGGCTATGTCCAGGGTCCTGGATATAGTTGAAAAGGAGGCCGATAATGGTACGGTGATACTTGTTTCCAGCGCCATCAGCGGCTGCACGGATGCTCTCCTGGACGGCGGTCCCAAGGCAATTGTCCAGATGCAAAAACGCCATCAGGATATAGTGAAACGCCTTTTTACCGGAGAAGAACGGGACGAAATCCAGGCCCGGATTGACGGCCTTTTCCGTGAGCTTGCCGTCACGCCAAAGGATGAGCAGGTTACCTTCGGGGAACTTCTTTCCACCACCATCCTTGCCGCAAAACTCCAGCAGGAAGGCTTCAATGCCAAGTGGCTTGACTCCCGGAAACTGGTTGTGAAAGACAATCAGGAGGAGACATACAGCCGCATAAAAGAGGCCATAGAAGGCGCAGAGATTTACATCGCCCCCGGCTTTATCTGTCAGGACGGGGAAGGCACAGTCTACACTCTCGGCCGCGGCGTCCCCGGCATAATGACCGCCAACCCCAAGCAGGTCCCGCAGGCCCGTACCATTCCCACAATGACCTACAATGCCGCCCTCCAGATGGCCTCCCATGGTGCCAAGGTGCTTTATGCGCCCACTGTGGCCCCCGCAATGGAAGCAGGCATAGACATAGAAATCAAGAACACCTTCGCTCCGGAAGGGAAGTACACCGTCATTGGCAAGGAAGGCCCTAAAGGCTGGATTGGTGTTGCTTCTCAGGCCGATACCATCACGGTTGTGGGCCAGGGTGAGGACGGCATCCCAAGGGCGGAAAAAGCACTTCTCCAGGAAGGGATATCGGCCCTCAGCATCAAGGAGACGGAGGCGGGCGTAGAACTAAAGGTGCGCCAGAAAGTGCTGGAGCAGGCTCTGAGAGCCCTTCACAGGGCGTTTTTCCAGGAACTGCCTACTGCGGAAATCGGCCTATTCATTGCCGGAGACGGCGCCGTTGCCCACGCCCTTTACAATATGATCAAGAGCGCCTCAGAGAACGTTGAGGCCCGCACCGGAAAACGCCTCACAATAGTGGGTAAGGCCAACAGCAAGCGCTACGGAATTGACCTTACGGGCCACCCTGTCATCAATACCCAGGGCTCTTACGTGGACGCCATTATCAACGTTGCACCTAAGGGCTCCGTCGTTGTAGACTGCACCAATTCGGAAACTCTTTACAAGCGTTATACAGACCTCCTTGAGGCCGGAATAGGGGTGGTATCATCCAACCGCCGCTCCTTTGCCGTGCCGTATCCGGAGTTTGCCGCAATGCACGCCGCCGCCCGTGAAAACGGCGTTCCGCTGCGCTATGAAACCACGGTTGGCGCCGCCTTGCCCATCCTTGAATCTATCTCCCGCGGTGCCAACAGTTCCGACGAAGTAACCTCAATAGAAGCCGTTGTCTCCTGCACGCTCAACCAGATCCTGGGTGACTATCTCCCCGGCCGGGAAAGCTTTGCAAGTATGGTCAGACGTGCCCAGGAAGCCGGTCTCACTGAGGCCGATCCCCGTATGGACCTTGGCGGCAAGGATGCGCTAAGGAAACTTCTTATCCTCTCCCGTGAGGCTGGTGTAAGGCTGGAAGAAAGAGATGTAAAGGTGGAACCAATTCTCCCTGCCGAAGCCTTCAAAGGAAGCGTGGAGGACTTCTACGCCGCCCTTGAGGCCTATGAGCCTGAACTTGCAAGGAAGGCCGATGCCGCCAGCGCCAAAGGCGAGCGCCTCCGCTTTGTTGCGTATCTGAAGAAAAACGGCAAGGCCTACGAGGCCGGTATCGGCATAAGAAGCGTGGCTCCGGAGCATCCTGCATACTACCTCCGCGGCACAGAGAACGCCATCATCGTGAGAAGCGCATTCCACCCCTACCCGCTGGTAATCCAGGGCCCCGGCGAAGGTGCCCGCGAGGCCGCGAGCTCCATCCTGAACGATATCCTTCGTTAACACTTTTAGAATTATAATTCGCAACTTTTGCGAGTAAATTTTGGATTTTATTCGCAAATAACTATATTTGTTGCGAATTATAAGCGGTGTGAACAATGTGGATATACGAAAGATACAACTGGATGCTCTTCAACTGGGACAAAGACAAGATTTCTGCCCTTGCCGAAAAAGTTAGCACCAGTATTGGTTTCCTCCATGGCCGGATTGCTTCCCTTGCGGAAGATGACCGGTCCGGCGCTTCCGTAGAGATTCTTACTCAGGACATTGTGTCCTCTTTCCGCATAGAAGGAATTAATCTCAACTCAGACGATGTACGTTCTTCCATAGTTCGCCGCCTTGGTGTTACAAACATCCAGACCACCGGTACTTCCACGCATTATATGGAAGGTGTAGTGGATATGATGCTGGACGCAACGCGCAATTGCAACATCCCTCTGGACCGGGAACGCATTTTTGGTTGGCACAGTGCCCTGTTTCCCACCGGGAGGAGTGGATCTTATCCTATTACGGTGGGGAACTACCGGAGTGGAGACGTTCAGGTTATTTCCGGATCCATGGGGCGTGAGAAAGTCCATTATATGGCACCGCCGGCCTCCGATGTGAACGACTATATGGAAGAATTCATGTACTGGTTCAATAACGAGATTGGAATCTCCAACATCATCCGGTCTGCCATAGCTCATCTTGTTTTCGTAAGCATACATCCATTTGATGATGGTAACGGTCGTATTGGACGGGCTATAGCAGATATGGCTCTGGCGGCGATAGACGGAGGGAGAGGTCGTTTCTTCAGCATGTCCCGGGAAATCGAGAAGGAGAAGAAAGACTATTATGCCATTCTGGAAAAAACACAGCGTTTCTGCTATGACGGGGATATAACCCCTTGGCTGGAATGGTATATCGCATGCCTTGGCAGGGCCTTGGACAGTTCTATGGAAACGCTAAGCGGAATTCTGAACAAATCAATTTTTTGGCGTGAATTCTCAGGAGTGGAGCTTTCCCAGAGGCAGAGGAAGGTGCTGAACATCTATTTGGACGGCAAGGAGGCGAAGCTTACTGCACAAAACTGGTCCCGACTGGGGGCTATCTCCCTTGATACCGCCTTAAGGGATATTGCCGACCTTGAAAATAAAGGCATCGTATCAGCTTATCCCGGCAGGACTCGGAAGGTGGAATATGCCATCAATTATGTGAAGGCCGATGATTTCATAAAGCATTTCCGGGATATTTGCGTTAAACCGGGTGAAAGGGGCCAGTATCTCACTGCCGTCTACGATGGCACCGAGGTCAGGGAACGGATTTCCAACCTTGATTATGAACAGTATGAATCAGGGAGTTTGTCTTCCTCAGACCTTGTTCACAAATATATGGCATATCTTTCTGCCATGTAATAATTTACGCCCGACTTTGTTCGGGCGTTTTTGTTACTTTAATGTTTAAATATATCCTCTTGTATTTGTAAAAAATAACCGCTACCTTTGGTGCAGAAAGACAAAAAATAGATATTTATAACATAGCGAAAGCATTCGCACTGTTCGGAACTTGAAATCCAGCCAATTTCTTTTATCCAACCGAATAAGTTGCAATGCCTGCGTCGAAAAGGCGCAGGTGAAACTTATTTGTTGGAGAAGGCGCCTGGCTGGAGCCCCAAGTTCAAGTAAGAGTCACCTGTGCCCGTTTTATATATAGGCAGCCGCAGAATGAGATAATTGGTTTTTTATATTTTAGTTTTTTTTCTGCGGTTGCCTTTCTAAAAATGTAAGAAACATTTTCTCGTTATCACATCCGGCTTCTTTAATGTCTTTTCTGAGTCGGGAACGATATGTTTTAATGCTTCCCACCGATTGCTTTTTTACAATATACTGAATCAGTTCATCCGGAACTCCGGCAAAGAATAAAGCGATAGTCTTCATATTATCTTTTGAGACAGACGGTACTTGCTGGGAGAATTTTAATATGATGTCACCAAGATAATAATTAAGCATTTTGTAGAGTTCTAAGAAGGCACTTTCGTTATCGTATAGGCCGGACAAGTCTTTTTTAAAAGTGACTAAATCCCTTTTACTACTACCTTCTCCGAAGCAGGAAACCAAATCACCAAGATGTGCATACTTTTCTAAGAATAGTGTTCCGACTAAATCGGCAGATGCCTTGCCAGACAAATTCTTTTGTAATTCCAGATGAGCAATAGTATCTTTCAAGAGTCTCTCTTCTCGTATGTTTTTTTCTCTAAAATATATGAAAACCAAGAAGACAAAAACAAG
>OMQK01000118.1 GCA_900313205.1 uncultured Bacteroidales bacterium
CCATCGGCAGAACCGTCAGTGTCAAAGTACTTTGTGATGTGGTTTTCAACGATGGAAACGCCGCCATAGAGGTTTTCATCCTTTGTGCAGACATAGTATACTATTTCAACACCAGTCACTTTGGATGTTGCTGCAGGAATGAGCATGACATCAATCTTGTCATCGACCAGTCCACCCTCAACAACACCGGCGACTGTAGGATAAGCGACTACAGGGTCAGCTTCTGCTTTGATTGAAGTGGGAAGAGGATCAATGGGGAATGAAGTGGTTGTGCTTGTTACATTCCAGTTGCCAGTGTAAAGGTTGAGATTACCCTGAGTTCCAAGGTCTGTTGACAGAATGTTCAGACTCTTGACAACAACCTTTGTCCAGTTGGGATCTACGCCCTGGCCAGGATTCACACTTGATGTTGGAGCTGGTTGATCCACTACTTCTTTGACGTCAATTTCAAATTTTGCCAAAGCGTGCTTGAAGAGGATGCTTACTTTACCACCGGTTTTTTCCTTGGTAAGGTTTTCGATAGGGCTATTTACGGTACCTTCAGCAGTTCCATCTACATTCTCGGACTGCTCCTTGAGAACGCCATAAAGAAGGTCGACCTGATTTGCTGTGGAAGCGGGAACCTTGAAAATAAGGAGAGCATCGGATGCTTCGTGGTTACCGGTCATCATAATGATGCCTTCTGTGGCTTCATTACCTTCAGAGTCCTTTACGGTAGATCCAGAATCTTCGCCTTTTGCTTTTATATCAACCCACGGGGCATAAGCCAAAAAAGTAAGCTTATCTGTACCGGTGCTGATAGCGCTTGCTCCATGCTCATTAGGCCAATACTTGATAGGGCTGTATGACCAGGCTGTAGCAGCGGCAGTTCCGTCACCGTTTCCTTTAACCTGCTGATTATACATAAAGTTTGCATAATAGGAACCGGAAGCGTAGTCGTTATTGTCTGTGTAATAGGCAAATACGCCGAATCCACTACCGCTAGCATTACCCAGGACATTGTTGTCAATGGTGCCGAAGTCTGCATCAGACACAGCCTTGGTGACAGTTTTAGGAGAGTAAACACCGAAGGAGACGGCATCTCCCGGCCCGGTGTTCCTTGTGTGGTCAATCGTCTTGGCGCAGGAGGCGAAGACGGCGACTGCCGCAGCAGTCAGGATTAAAAACTTTTTCATAATGAATGAAATTAAAAGTTAATGATAATTGTTTTTATATATTGTTGTTAATCAATTGTTTACATACCAACCTCCACGGTTTCACCACTATCCCACTCTCCTACAGCAGCATCAAAACCTTGTGAGTCCTCCGGCTTCTCAATATCCGGCGGATGTATCGCAGGGGCGGCTTCGCTGCCCAAAATGAGCCTGTACAGTGCCCTGTAGCCTTCAGGGGCTTCCTCCGCCGTGATCAGATTACCAACCTTGAACACATAGTCCTGCACGGTTTTGTTATCTACAAGCAGCGTGGAGACATTCAGGGTGGGATCACGGTCCGGGCCCGGCAACTCCCCGTTGGGGAATCCGAACGTGGTGACCTTGCCGTCAAGGTGCCCCACGCGTGACACGTTGTCATCCATGGTGAGTTTCCACTCAGTCACAAACTGCGTGCCCTCATCCGGGCCGGTGATATCCTGCGTGAGGAAGAAACTCCTTGCCATACCCGTTGTGCTGCAGCGCACAGACTGAAGGACATCGGCATACTCGGAATAAATTGTAACCCAGTACTGGGATACAATGTTCCTGGGGTAAATGGGGATGCGGATGGTGTAGTACGTCACCCAGGTATCATCGTCAACCTGCTCGGATCCGGATTCGGTATCGGCCTTTGTTACCCACGACCTCCATCCTCCTTCTTCGCTGCTGTAGTAGCGGTACTGCTCCACCATCTCCGGCGTAATCTCAAATTCGTCTGATACACCCACGGTCATCTGTTCCGGGTTGTTAATGAGGAACTCTTCATCGGCGCGTGTGTACCACTTGCTCTTGGTTTCCATCACGCTCACGGACGCCAGGTCGAAGTTCTCCATGTCATGGAATTCCATATACGCAAATTCGTCGGGACTCTGGGAAATCATGAATATCCTGTACTTACCGGGCTCAAGGTGAACGGCGCAGGAATCAACCTGGGCAGTTGTCTGACTGTTGTAGTACTCCCCGTTACGGAAGAAATACAGCGTGACGCCGCTGGGCTTGATGCCGTCGGGATATATCTCTGCCCTCCAGAGCACCTTCACAACCACCTTCACGGCCTGCTTCAGATGCAGCGGCGGCTCAATCCGGCACCCTGCCACAAGAACTGCGGCAAGCATAAGCATCAATATGATCCCCTTCCTTCTCATCTTTTCCTGTTAAAGAGGTCAAGGCCGATAGAAATATACGCCCTTGTGGGCCCGAACCACTGGAAGCCCTTCTGGCGCGGGGCAAACTGCGCGGGATCACCAACGTAGTCGTAGTAGTACCATCCGGTTGCGTCGTCTCCCCACACATAGGGGTCATTCCTGGAGTAGAAGTAGCCCACATCCAGGCCCATATCTATGAAGAAGCGTCCGAAATTTATCTTGTACCCGGCTCCAAGGTTGGCGCCAAGCAGTTCTCCTTCCCAGCCGTGGGCATCCCAGCCGAGGCCATACATGGCGGCATTCAGCGCACCCTGCAGGTACAGGCCCTTGAAGCCGTTATCCCCGCTCTTGAAGTACCTTCTGGTATGGAGGGTGATATTGTGGATCTGGTTGAACTTGTGGGTGTCGTAGTGCAGCCAGTGGGACCAGTCTACGTCGGCCCCGAAAGTCCAGTGACCGCGGGCGGGGTAGTACTCAAGGCTGAAACTTGGCACGTACGTAAACCCGTAACCCGGGATGTACGTGGCGTCAAACAGGAGGTTTGTACTGATGCCGATAACAGGGGAGAACCGGCGTTTTGCGGCGCTCTCCGGGGCGGGGGACACCAGTTCTGGACTGGGAATAAAGACCTCTGAAGGTGCTACGGCCGTTGTATCAGGCTGTACGGCGGGCTCTTCAGTGACGGTTGCGGGTTCCTCAGGGGCTATTGCGGGCTCCCCTTTGACCTCTTCCTCCGGCTCTTCAAGGCTGTACGGAACTGCATCGTGGTAGTAGATCTTGATGTCCAGACAGCGGAGGTACACGTAGTGGTTGAGAAGGAGCCAGTGGTACACGTCACCTTCCTCACGGGTTTCTCCAAGATAGAAGTGCATCATGCGCCATTTCTTGGTGTCCCTGGGAACGGAATCATCGTCCAGGAGGGCCAGGGTGCGTTTCTTTGCCGTGGCCGATATTACTGTATCGGCCTCCACGCGGGCCCTTAACTGCTCCCAGGCCTCGCCGCCGGGAAGGACGGTGATGGGGATATCGGCCCCCATAAGGCCCATCTTTTCCTTGACGGCCCTGTCAAACTCATTTGCACGGCGGCGGCTCAGGTCCATATTGTGCCCGTAGGCGCCCTCGGGGGAGGCATAGGCCTTCACTATTACGGAGTCTACGCGCTCAGTGCCGATATCCTTCATGAGGTTATAAACCTTGTCTGCCGCCTGGGAATTTGAGCGGTAATTGTCCTCATAGTTGCTCTTGTCCCAGCGGAAGTACACCTGGCTCTCGTGCACGTTCTCGTGCACGCGCGATGAGGTTTCCGGCCTTTCAGGGCCGGAGAGAAGGAGAAGCGATATGATGCCTGCGAAGAGCACGCCTATATGGTATAGATGTCAAAAATATAAATTTGTTGCTAAAAAACAAAACCTTGTGAAACCTTGCTGCGATTAAAAAGTGAAAGCATTTGCCTGGCTATTCTGTAAAATTTTAATTATACGCCCACATTTGCGTGATAAATTATAAATACGTGGTGGTAAATCAACAAAAAATGTTGCTTTTTCAAATTTGTCATTGGGGCTTGATTATTTGTCCTGAACTGGTTTATATGACTAATTCTTGCTATATTCGTGTATGTTTTTCAAAAACCATATTCTCATTTTTGTATCGGCCGTATTGATGGCCTCATGTTCACATTCCGCCGTGCTTCCAAAGCATGCGGATTTGGAGAAAGAGTCCGTCCTTCAAGCCATTTCTTCAATGATGTTGGAAGAATCGGCCACTGATGATGTCATTTCCGTTGTTGATTCGGCCGAAACTGCCGGTGTCATTGACAATCTGCATGCACGGCTTATTCGCGCAAAGGCTTATGGGAGGACTGAGTCTGGTTTCCTGCAGGCGCGTTCCATCTGTGAGGATCTCCTTCAGGCCCCTCACCTGAGTCCGGAGGATGAGGCCGATATCCTGGAGTATCTGTGTTATCTTTGCCGGATGAGGACCGATGACCTTGGGGAAGTGGAGTACGGGCTCAGGTTCGTGCAGGTTTGCGAATCTTTGGGTGACCCTATGAGGGCCGTTCCTGTCCAGGCCGATATGGGATCTTCGCTTGTCCGTATCGGCCGTGATGAAGACGGCCTTCTGAAGATAAACGATGCAATCAGCAAACTGGACCGTCAGAAGAGCTTCTTTTATTTGGATGCCGGCGTTAAGACCAGAAAGAGCCTTATTCGCACATATATAGACCTTGAACGTTATCTTGACGTTGTCCCGGTGGCACAGGAGATAATCTCCCGGCTGGAGGATTACGCCGCGGGCCCAGAGGCTTATGCCGATTCCTCTCCCAACCTTCCCGGTGACCATAACCGCCCGGGTTATGTGGACTTCTACACCGCCCAGGCCCTTGCCTTCATCACGTACGCGTATGCGTCTGAAGGCATGAAGAAAGAGGCGCAGGAGTACAATGCCCGTTTTGAGAAGACCAGATACAGCAAAACGTTCGGTGGCCGGAAGATGATATCCAGTGCATGGCCGCTTCTTGGAGAGTATGACAAGATGCTGTCCTTCTATGATGAGCTTCAGCGCCGCTGGGGGGCCGATACCCTTCATGCCGATTATGCCGTGATGCTTCAAAACAGGGCGTTGGCAGCAAAGAGCAAGGGCAGGTACATGGAAGCACTTGACTATATGCAGCGCTATTCCTCGCTTACCGATAAACTCAACGATTCCCGGAACCGTGCCATCATCCAGGATTACGTGGCAAAGTACCGGTATCAGGAGCAGAAAATGGCCCTGGAGCGTGAGAAGGTTGCAGCAAGGCGTTCAAGGAGCATTGCTCTGGGGGCGTCCGCAGGAGCTCTTGTATGCCTTATACTTCTTGGGATAATCCTTCAGTATGTAATCTTGGTCCGCCGGAAAAACAAGGCGCTGGTGTCCCAGATTTCTGAAAACGTAATCCTGCAGAGAGAGAAAGTGGATGCATCGGCCTTGAACGGCAATCCGGAACTTTCTTCACTCAGTGATGCTCAG
>OMQK01000131.1 GCA_900313205.1 uncultured Bacteroidales bacterium
CTGACACTGAATTTACCGACAGCGTTGCCGAGGCTCTCGCATGTGGTGGACAAATCGATCTGGACCAGCTCCAGTGGACCAGAGAGCCTGCTGCCTGTGTAATGAAGGACGGTGTCATCTCCATTACTACGGCCCCTCACACGGACCTTTGGCAGCGGACATACTACCATTTTAGGAACGATAATGCCCCGGTGCTTCAGATGAATACCAGGGAGAAGTTCTTCAGCTTCGTGGTGAAGACGGACTTCACAGAGAGCCATCAGCGCTTCGACCAGTGCGGCATCGTGATGTACCTGGATAGCGACAACTGGCTCAAAGGGTCTGTGGAGTTTGAAAACGAGGAGTTCCAGCACCTTGGTAGTGTGGCCACAAACAACGGCTACTCCGACTGGGCCACCACTGCAATATCAGCCGATGTAAAGAGCATGTGGTATCGCTTCTCCCGCCGTGAGGACGACTTTTGCCTCGAATGCTCCACCGATGGCATTGTCTTCAGCCAGATGCGCGTGTGCCACATGTATGCTGCCACCGATGTCATCAGTTTCGGCATTTACGCCTGCTCTCCCGAGGAGTCTTCTTTCACGGCCGTGTTCTCAGACATGAAGATTACCGAATGCGCGTGGAAGGCTCACGACGGCCAGCAGCCGGATAAGGAATAGCGGGCAAATCCGCCTTCCCCGGTCTCCATACACATCATTTTTGGAAACAGCTGACCGATATGCTATCTTTGCGGAAGACATTTCCAGGCATATCCGGTAAACGGCTGGAAATTTCCTAGGTTTCACACCCCGGGCCCTCTTAGAAGACGGTCCGGGTTTATTCCTACATGACCTCCAGTCTCGGCTTCACGGGGTCCGTCAGACGTATGATACGGTCCCTCTCGACGGATGTCACCCCCCTGACCTTCCTGAAGAAGGCGATGGCATCATGGATGTCCTTCCTGTCAGGGATCCTTATGGCCATCCCCGGGATGAGGCTGTAATCGTACTTCACTTCTGCCCCGTAGGCCTCAATGGCCTCCAGGAGCGGGTCTTTCCCGACCGCCTCGTCGTACATGATGATGAGGGTGTTCGGCGAGTACTCCCCTTCCGGCTCCGTGGTCACCAGCGATGGTCCCTCCACCGGATAAGTGCGCCTTGCCGCTCCGCATGAGAGTGTCAGCGGGAGGAAACCGAGGAGAAGCGCTGCTAATATGCCTGTCAGTTTTCTCATGCCCTACCTTTCCTCAAAATACAGGCCAACCCCGCAGAGGACGGGACTCGCCTTGGATAAGAGGATGCGTACGCGAAGGCGCCGACTTCTGACAGGAGGAATCCTCAGGAGCCGCCTGTATCCCACCGTCGTTCCCTCAGCAAGGGTGCGCCACTTCCCGTCCCCGTCGGGGATCTCCACGACGAAGGAGCGGATGCGCTGTCCAAGGGGGATGTATTCCTTCAGCTCCAGGATGCTGAAGAGGCGCTCACCGGGGAGCTCCAGTTCGAAGGTAGCGCAGGTGTCCCTCCCTGCCGCAGCCCAGAAGCGGTCATACCGGCAGTCCAGCATGTTGCCACCGCGGTAACGGAGGCCGAACGAGGAGGAGGTCTTCACCCGTGACCCCTCAGCGAGGTTCTGACCGAAAACACGGTCAAGCCTCTGACGGAACTCCATCAGCCGTGCCGAGTCCGCGGGATGGATGCGCCCCGTGGTGTCCGGAGGGACATTGAGAAGAAGAAGGGCGTTGCGTCCCACGCTGCCAATGTAGATATCCATCAATTCGTCCACGCTCTTCACCATGCCGTTCTCGCTTTCTCTCCAGAACCATCCCGGACGGATGGAGACATCGGCCTCGGCGGGTATCCAGTACCGCCCGTCCTCATCGCCTTCCCCAAGGCTTCTTTCCGGAGGCGCTCCCGCACCGGGGGTATAGCCGTCGGCATCCAGGGTGCTCCAGTTGGTCTCCCCCGCAAGGCCGCGCTCGTTACCCACCCACCTGCAGCCGGGGCCGACGTCACTGAATAGGACTGCTCCGGGATTAAGACTTAGGACGCTCCTGTGGAAGAGAGGCCAGTCGTATTCCTGCACCCTGCCGCCCGGCCCTTCCCCGCAGGCGCCGTCGAACCACTGCTCGAAAAGCGCCCCGTAGCGGCCGTCATGGACGCTGCGGAGGGTCCTGGCGTATTTCTCATTATACTCCGGCGTCCCGTATGAGGGATCATTCCTGTCCCAGGGAGAGATATAGACTCCCATCTTCAGCCCGGCCGCGGCGCATGCCTCGGAGAGCTCCTTCAGCACGTCCCCTTTCCCGTTCCGCCAGCGGCTCTCCCTCACGGTATGGCTGCTTTCGGGGCTGGGCCAGAGGCAGAAGCCGTCATGGTGCTTCGCCGTCAAGATGATGCCCTTCATCCCCGCCCTCCGGGCTATGTCGGCCCACTGGCGGCAGTCAAGGTCAGAGGGGTTGAAGAGGTCCTCCGCCTCCGTCCCGAGACCCCATTCCCTGCCGCTGAAAGTGTTGGGGCCGAAGTGCACGAAGAGGTTCATCTCCATCTTCTGCCACTCCAGCTGCGCCCCGGTGGGCACCGGACCGCAGGGGGCCGGCACCTGGACGCAGGCAAATGCCGTAAAGACGGCCGCGAGGATGAGAAGGATTCGTTTCATCGTTACTCTATTACCATTCAAAGTTACGGAAAATCCGCCGAACGCAGCAAATCAATCCGGTGGAAACCTCAAAATAGCCACAAATGGGGATTTTGCACTTGATGCAGGTGCCGTAACTTTGCAGCAGTGTAAATTACCATAGACTATGAAACCTTTTATCAAAATCATCCTTCTGGCGGCAGCCTATCTTCTCACCTACATTCTTGGCTCCTGCACCGGACTCATTCATCCGGCGTGCTACGCTTATGTCGGGGCAATCCTTCCCCTTCTGACCGCGTTCATCTATCTTTTGACTTGCTCCACCATCCGGGGGTTCGGTGCAGCAACTCTCCTGAACGGATTTGTCTTCGTGCTTCTTTTGATTGCGGGAGAGGCCGATATTACGCTTGCCATCGGCTTTGCAATCCTTACGGCACTTGCCGAAATCATCCGTTACCTTTGCAAGTATGATACGCTGAAGGGTGTACGCTGGAGTTTCATCCCCTTTGCCCTTTCCTTCTTTGCCTACACCGCCCACTGGTGGACAGATACTGAAGGCTCCCTGGCCGCAGCCGTGGAGGAAATGCCCGCAGGATATGACCAGTTAATGATTCCGGTCATCAATAACATCCCTGTGCTCATTGTAGTGCTGGTCCTGACCATTCCTGTTGCCATCCTCTCAATGCGTCTGGCAGAGTGGGCATTGAAGGAAGTAATGGATGGACTGAAATAACTACTTGCACAGCATAATATCCAGAATCATGCTGTCCGTGGCCTTCATTCCGGCAGAGCCGATGGCGCCCACGTTACGGATGGTGGCTTCAACATCGTCCTCCACAATACCGTCCGTGGATGGAATGCATGTGCCGCGGAGGGCCAGGACGGCCGATTGCACCGCGCAGGACACCCCTGAAGCCACCTTCATGGCGCAGCCAACCTTGGCGCCGTCGCACACCATTCCGGTGATGTTTCCGGCCATGTTCTTGATGGCGTAGCAAACCTCATCATACCCGCCGCCCTGCAGGTACACTATTCCGCAGGCGCTGCCGGTGGATGCCACCACGCAGCCGCAGAGGGCACTCAGTTTTCCAAGGAAGTGCTTGATATGGATGGCCACAAGGTTACTGAGGATGAGAGCCCGGGCAAGGGGTTCATCGGCCACATTATACTTCATTGCATAGGCAATGATGGGCATACTCACCGTGATGCCCTGGTTGCCGCTACCGCTGTTTGACATAGCCGGGAGGGTGCTGCCGGCCATACGGGCGTCCGATGCCGCGGCGGTCATTCCCATCGCAAAACTCAGGAAATCGTCGCCGAAAACCTCCTTCTGATTCTCCCGGATGGCTTTCCCAACCTTCAGGCCGTAGTCTCCGCGAAGGCCTTCCCTGGCAAGGGCAAGGTTCAGTTCACGGTCTCCAAGGATGAAGGAAATGTCCTCAAACGGCGCCGTGCGGGCAAAATCCCAAATGTCTTTTACTGTAAGGTCATATGCTTCAGGCCGATATTCCTTTGCCGCCGCGGCCGATTCCGAACTCATCAGGATTCTATCGGCAAAACTGGTTTCCACTATACGGTCGTGATCGTCTTCAATGACGGCATATGCGTGAGGATCAACCTCGGCGCTGGCCTCAAGGCCGCCTTCCACGGAAACGGTGGCTTTTACATAGAGGAGATGCTCAGTATCGGCCACGGAAATATGCACGCAGCCCTCTGAAACCAGTTCCTTTGCCCTTTCTACGGCCTGAGGAGTGAGGCCGCTCAGAACCTCCAGCCCAAGGGAAGAGTCTCCGCACACGGCTCCTAACGACGCCGCAACCGGAAGGCCCACCATCCCCGTTCCGGGAATGCCTACGCCCATACCGTTCTTGAGGATGTTACCGCTGACGGACACATCCAGCCTGAAATCGGCCGTCAGGCGCCAGTCCTTGCCGCACGGGCAGTTCTCGCTGATTATCTCCGCGGCCTTGGCCACCGCCAGCGCCACGGCAATGGGCTCCGTACACCCCAGCGCAGGTTTCACCTCCTGCTTGATTAGTGCAATTATCTCCTTTGGTTTCATAGCACAAATATAGCGAAAAAGCAGCGCGGCTGGAACATCAAAGTGCGGGTGATGTGCCGAAAAAAGTCTCATCACCCGCAAAAACACCCCTTTTTTGCAGGTGATGTGCCCAAAAAAGTCACACCACCCGCACCTGAGACCCACCACCGGAAAGTTAAGCGAAGCAGTTCAAATCCCCCTGGAGATATCGGAGGCCGAAGGCTATTTCAGGTGGCCCCTCGGGGACCAAGTCCTCCCAAAGGGGAGGATTTAGGAGGGGGTAAAGTAATAATCGAAGCAGTTCAAATCCCCGAAGGGGACACGAGTAAAGGCTGCCGTCTGGCAGCCTTTAGGAAGTGGCCCCTCGG
>OMQK01000054.1 GCA_900313205.1 uncultured Bacteroidales bacterium
CAGGGTATGTATGGAAGTGACTATGCTTCAGTGAATTACGCAACTGTTTACCCCCTGTCAATGTTCATGAGGGTGCTGGTTGCGCAGCTTCTGGTTCTAATTGCCATAGGATGACGGACCTTGTGTACCCGGGCGGTCCGGTTATCCTGTATCCGCGCCCATCTGTGGACCATCCCGGTCCTTTTCCCCAGCCAAAAGGGGAGATGCTTCCCATTGTGGAACCAAGCGGCCTTGTGTACGGCAAGGCCCCCAGGGACTGGTGCCACAGCGGCGCAAAACCCCTTCATCCCGTGGTGCACCTTCACCTCATAGACCGTGACGGCAACATCTACCTCCAGAAGCGTTCAATAGTGAAGGACCTCTATCCCGGTTACTGGGACACTGCGGTTGGCGGGCACGTCAGTTATGGAGAAACGGCCCAGGAAGCCCTTTTCAGGGAGGCCGATGAAGAGCTTGGCCTCACCGCCTTCAATCCCGTCCAGCTTGGTACATACGTGTGGGAAAGCGAATCGGAGAAGGAACTGGTATTTGTGTATGCCCATGTGGGGCATCCTGACCTAAGTCCCAACGGTCTGGAGGTTTCAAAAGGCAGGTGGTACTCCGTACGCGAGATAGCTGAAAACGTGGGCAAAGACAGGCTGACGCCAAACTTTGAGCACGAATTTGCCAAATACGGGGAGAAACTGCTGGCAATGCTATAGTTGCCCCCAGGTCTCGTCAATTGCGGAGCGGACGGCAGCATCGGCCTTGTCCGTGATGCCATAATAGGGACGGCAGTGCTCCGATGCGCAGACGTCAAAGCGCAGATGTGCGGGGGTATCCTCCGCCTTTTTTTCTTCTTCAGGCCGATGTTCCAGCCAGGTTACAAGCGATGGCGTATTTTCAAGACCCGGACCGCCCATGGCGGCCTTGTGGGCATGCCTCAGCCCTACCTGGGCCATGAGCCACTGCCTTGTGCCTATTGCCTGGGACTTAAGGTCACGGGCTCCTGAAGTTGAGACCACGCTCATGAGATAATCTTCAGCGCCGATGATGTTTACCGCACACACCTTTCCGGCGTCTACAATGAATTTGAGCGTGCCGGCAAAGCGCTCCTCCCCGTCTTCACGGTAGATGATAAACGAAGGCTCCGCAAAGAGAGTGGATATTGTGACGGCCTCAAAGACAAGTTCGTCGTAGAGCATCCCGTTATAGTCTATTTTGCCTTCACGGTAGCTTACTGTCTGTGGACCGGCACCGTCCGAGATTATTTCAAAGCGGATCTCCTTCTGATGGACTATGCCCACTTCTATCCTTGGCTGAGTGCGCACCAGACGCCACAGGAGGCGTTTTTCGTCTTCTTCGCTGATGGTGACATCATTGTATATTTCCTTAAGGACATCGGCATTGAGTCGGTCAAAATCTTCCGGTTCCGGGACAACCACAAAGCCGGCCATCTCTGCGGCTCCGGGAGAGATGGAGAAGTGCTTTTCTCCCTTGGCGTAATAGCAGCCCGGCTTGGAATTGGCACTTCTGATGGTCACTACGGCGCGGTATTCACCCTCGCTGCAATATGCCAGGGCATTGAAGCGGGGCTCAGTGTCTTCCGTGAGAAGGTTCAGGCAGTCAAGGAGCCTGTAGAACATCTTGGCCATGGATTTTGGCGTAAGGGCCCTGAGCATGAAGATGCCGCGGTGGAATTTCTTATAATGATAAAGTTCAGCGTCACGGACGGATGCCACAAACTCCATATCTTCAGTTTGCCTTCCTGCCGATACATCCCTCAGAAGCCGTTCTGCGGCCCTTTCCAGCGGCATATAGCCTTTGGGACAAGCCTGGAAATGGGCGTGGCCGGGAACGGTGGTGCCGCTTTTGGGGCTGTTGTAAAACACCAGATATCCGTCCAGCGAAGCGGCCAGGTCCAGCATATCCGGGAAACGGTGCCATATGGTCTGGGGCACGTGGACATCACGTGTGATTACAAGATGGTTGGGGAAGATTGGGGCGCGGTTTACGAGGATGTTGTATTTGCGGCCCTTGCGGCCCTCGAAGGGGAGCGTGTGCTGATGCTCCATGTAGTTCTCTTCACACAGGGGACAGCCGTGGTCGAAGATTGGGAGACGCCCGGGGTTGGACTGCAGCGTTACCAGAATGCCGCCGTAGGGGAGCGTCCTGGTGCGTGTGCTCTTGAGTGCGCGGTACTTTGCCGCCACCGCGGGCCACACGGAGAGCTGGTCATGCACAAATTTATCAATATCTGTAGCCATACGGGTAACAAATATAGCAAAAATATGCGTATATTTGTAAGGATATGGCAAGGATAGGCATTTTTGATTCCGGCAGCGGCGGGCTCTCAGTCTACAGGGAGCTTGTGAAATTGCTCCCCCTGGAGCAGTACAGGTATTATGCCGATAACTCCCATTGCCCATACGGAGAGAAATCCCCGCTCTACATCCAGCGCAGGGCCCGTTTCATCACGGAGCGTTTCCTGGACTGGAAGGCCGATATTATAGTGGTTGCTTGCAACACCGCAACAGCCGCGGCCATAGCCACCCTCCGCAAAGAATACCCGGACGTTCCCTTCGTGGGGATGGAACCCGCCGTGAAGCCTGCAGCACTTGGCACTGAAACGGGCGTAATAGGCGTCCTTGCCACGGCCGGCACCCTCAAGGGCTCAAAATACCTTAATACAAGGGGCCTTTATGAGAGTGACGTTAAGATAGTGGAGCACGTGGGCCAGGGCTTTGTGGAGCTTGTTGAGCGTGGCATCCTGGATGGCCCGGAAGCGGAAAAGACCGTTAAGGCTTCCCTCCAACCTCTCCTTGACGCCGGCGCAGACCGCATTGTCCTTGGCTGCACACATTATCCTTTCCTGAAGCCCGTCATAGAGCGTCTCTCAGGCCCCGGAGTCCAGGTAATAGACCCCGCTCCCGCAGTTGCACGCCAGACGCTACGGATTTTGCAGGACTGCGGGGTGGCAACAGGCATCGGCCCGTTTTCCATCATCCTGGAAGCGTCCGGAAGCACAGAGCCCCTTAACCGTATTTTTGAACTGATATGAAAAAAATAATATCGGCCATAATCCTTGCACTTGCATGCCTTTCTCTCAGCGCCCAGGTTGTTCCCGGTGTGGAGGTCCTGGAGCAGGACGGCTTCCGCGTGCTTCAGGGAAAGCGCGTGGGCCTTGTGACCAACCCCAGCGGCGTTTCCCGTGACCTCCGTTCCACCATAGACATCCTTTTTGATGCCCCTGAGGTGAACCTTGTGGCTCTTTACGGCCCGGAGCACGGGGTGAGGGGAGACGCCTACGCCGGAGATCACGTGGAAGGTGGGAAAGACCCTAAGACCGGCCTTCCCGTGCATTCCCTCTACGGCCCCACGCGTGAACCTACCCCGGAAATGCTTAAGGGGATAGACGTCATGGTCTACGACATCCAGGATGTTGGTACCCGCTGCTATACCTTCATCTCCACCCTTGGCCTTGTGATGCGCGCCTGCGCAAAGGCCGGCATTGAGGTTGTGGTGCTGGACCGCCCCAACCCCCTTGGAGGCAAAAAAGTTGAAGGGACATACGTGAGGGAGGAATTCTTCTCCTTTGTGAGCCAGTATCCCATACCGTTTGTCTACGGCCTTACCCCCGGTGAGGTTGCCCTTATGATCAATGAGGAAGGGATGAACCGTGGCCAGAAAGGCAACCTTGATCCCGTGAAATGCAAACTTAAGGTAGTACCCATGCGCGGCTGGCACCGCTGGATGCGCTATGAAGACACCGGCCTTCCGTGGGTTCTGCCTTCTCCCAACATTCCTTCTCCAAGAAGCGCTCTCTGCTATCCCGCCTCAGGCATAGCCGGAGAGTTTGGCCATCTCCAGATAGGTGTTGGATACACCATCCCCTTTGAGGTATTTGCCGCTGAATGGATTGACGCAGATGCCCTTAAGGCCCGTCTGGACAGTTACTGCATCCCCGGTACGGCATTCCGCACAATGCATTACAAACCCCTTGCGGGTTCCAAGCAGGGAAAGCTTGTCCACGGCGTCCAGTTTTTTTTCACAGACTGGGAACTTGCGCCCGTAACCCTCATCCAATTCTATGTGATGCAGGCAGTTAACGAACTTTACCCGGACAAGAACCCCCTGCCCCTGAAGAGTACCAGGATGCTGGATATCATTTCTGGTACGGATTATGTAAGAACAGGTTTTGGAGAGCGCTTCCAGGTCAGCGATATCCTAGATTTTTGGACCCGGGACGTCAAGGACTTTAAAGCACTTTCCGCAAAATATTACTTATACTTTTAACTTTTAAAATTTTGATGCTATGAGACGTTTAATGACAATGGCCGCAACGGTGCTAATGGCTCTGTCCCTCGTTTCGGCACCTGATATGATGGCCCAGACCCGCTCTTCCAGCGGCACAAGATCATCTTCTACCCAGGCAACCCGCTCAAGTTCAGGTTCCTCCGTTTCACGGTCAAGCTCCTCTTCAGCTACCCGCTCCAGTTCTGCTGCCACCGTGTCCCGTTCAAGTTCCTCCGCCAGCCAGCAGGTTAGCCGTTCCACTTCCGGCTCTTCCGCTTCTTCCACTAGAAGCACTTCAGGAAGCTCCAGCCAGCTGGTTACCCGCTCTTCCAGCGGCAGCAGCCAGCAGGCCACCCGCTCCAGTTCGGGCAGTGCAGCATCCACAAGCAGCACCCGCTCCTCAAGCAGCAGCGCCGCTACCACAAGCAGCACCCGCTCCAGCTCCAGCAGCAGCCAGCAGGCAACCCGCTCTTCCAGCAGCAGTGCTTCCGGAACGGCTGTAAGGAGCAGCAGTTCCTCAGCAGACGGCTCTGTAAGAAGCGCCAGCACTGGTCAGGCAACCCGCAGCAGCTCTACCACCAGCAGTTCCACCGCCGTACGCGCCACCAGCAACGTGACCCGTTCAGGCCTTTCCGGAGACAGCTCCGTGGCAGAGAACCGTTCCACTGACAAAGTTTACAGGGATTCCGGCTTCAACTACCGTTACAACGACGACATGCGTGTGGACAACTCCCACAACATGTACAGGGTAGCACCCCGTCAGCGTGACATGATGGCCTGGGACCGTCCCGGCAACTTCTGGGGAGATCATCCTCACTACTATGGATACCGCATCCACAACCGTCCGCCTCAGTGGCGCCACATCAGTCATTGGGGAATCGATTACTACTTCTACAATGGAGTTTATTATCGGCCCTACGGCGGTTACTACGTGGTTTGCCGTCCTCCTTTCGGAACTCCCCTTGAGGTAGCAATCAACAGGGCAATCCTTCACAGCCTCAGGTTCGCGTACTACTGCGACGTATATCGCACCTTCACCCGCACCTTTGACTACTACAACGTAATTGCCCGCCAGAACCTGATAATAGCCCAGCAGAACGCCCGCATCATAGCCAATAATGCTTCCTATGCCCTTAACAGCAACAGAGCACTTACCGCTTATGAGCTTGCAAACCGTCTGGGACTGGTACAGAGCTACGCTTATGCAAACAGCCAGTACTTCTATCAGGACGGCGTCTTCTACACCATCAGCGCATCCGGATCCTACACCACCATCGTACCTCCTGCAGGCGCTCTGGTAACCTCCCTGCCTGACGACTATGAGATCATAGTAATGGGTGGCGTAGAGTACTATATGGTAGACAACACCGTGTATCGCACCACACTCTTTGACGGTATGCCTTACCTTGAAGTCCTTGGCCAGATGTACGGTTCCCTCTACAACCAGTACGACATCTACCGCTAGAGTTTTTCAATCATTCTTAAGAGTGACCGCCTCAGGTCACTCTTTTTTTTGTACTTGAGCCAAAAGTATTGTAAATTTGTATGATTGGAATCATAATACTGAGATGAAAGACACAGCCCTTGTCATTGTAGATATGCTCTACGACTTCATTGACGGCTCTATGGCCTGCCAGGAGGCCGATGCAGCAGTTGCCCACACTCTTGAATTCATCAAGGCACATCCTGAGGTGCCCCGCATCTTTGTGAGAGACCATCACCCGGAGGACCACTGCTCATTTGCGGCTCAGGGCGGTCCCTGGCCGCCTCACTGCGTACAGGGTACCCGCGGAGCAGAGATTCACAAGGACCTTGCCCCCTATGCCGATGACGAAGGCCTTGTCTTCTACAAAGGTGAAAACAGGGATCTTGAACAGTATAGCGGTTTTGCGGGTCTCAATGAGGCCGGCCAGCAGATGGGGGAAGTGCTCCGCCTGATGGAAACTGACAAAGTGCTGGTATGCGGTATAGCCACGGAATTCTGTGTTAGGAATACCGCAGAGGATCTCCTGAAGGACGGCTTCAAGGTAAGCGTCCTCAAGGACTGCATTTCCTATGTAGACCATAAAGGTCACCTGGAAGCCCTTGACGCTATGGAAAAAGAAGGTATCCGCCTCATATGATTACACAGGAACAGATAAGGGACCTGCAGGAGCGGGTGAAAACGCTGGAAGGCTGTCTGGACATTGCCGGAAAGCGCCGTGACGTTGAGAAGAAGACGCAGGAGAGCCTTGCGCCGGACTTCTGGAACGATCCAAAGGCTGCAGAGGCCTTTATGAAAAAACTCTCCGGTCTCAAGTCCTGGGTTACGGACTATGAAAAGGCCTTCAGCGCATCTGAGGACCTGGATGTCCTCTATGACTTTGCCAAGGACAGCATTTCCGGGGCCGATGAAGAAGCCATTGAGACGCCCGAGACCAAGGAGCTGGAATCGGCCTTCAAGGACGCCTCAGACAAAGTTGAGGCCCTGGAACTAAGGAATATGCTGGGAAATGAAGGGGACAACCTTGGAGCCGTCCTTACCATCAATTCCGGCGCCGGCGGCACCGAGGCCAACGACTGGAGCGCCATGCTCATGCGCATGTACACCCGCTGGTGCGAAAGGAACGGCTACAAATATACCATTACCTCGCTCCTGGAAGGGGAGGAGGCCGGCATCAAGAGCTGCACCATAGAAGTGGAAGGGGATTACGCCTACGGCTATCTGAAGGCCGAAAACGGCGTGCACCGTCTGGTTAGAATCTCACCTTTCAATGCCCAGGGAAAGCGCCAGACCACTTTCTCCAGCGTGTTTGTGTATCCGCTTGTAGACGACAGCATCAATATAGAGATTAACCCCTCAGACCTTGAGTGGGACACTTTTCGCAGCGGCGGCCACGGCGGCCAGAACGTGAACAAGGTGGAAACCGGCGTGCGCGTAAGGCACATCCCTTCAGGCATTATGGTTGAAAATACGGAAACCCGTTCCCAGCAGGACAACCGCCAGAGGGCCCTCCTTATCCTCAAATCCCGCCTCTATGACATAGAGCTCAAGAAGCGTCAGGAAAAACAAGCGGAACTTGAAGGCCAGAAAAAGCGCATTGAATGGGGCTCCCAGATAAGGAACTATGTCCTGCACCCATACAAGCTTGTGAAGGACCTCCGCACCGGAGTAAGTACCGCCGATACCCAGGGCGTTCTGGACGGAGACCTCAACGAGTTTATGAAGACCTTCCTCATGGGCAAGGGATCGGCCGTGACTAACCCGGATGACATTGACTAAAACCTTTGATATGGATATCATCAACAACGCCTACGTCTCCGACAAGTACCAGTACACCATGGGAAAGTCCTATCTGGAATGCGGCAAGCAGAACCAGATTGCAGTTTTCAACCTCTTCTACCGCAAGGCCCCGGAAAATAACAACTGGGCCGTAGTGAGCGGCACGGAGGAAGTGATAGAGATGGTCCTTCACCTTGGTACTGAGCCGGAGGAGTTCTATGAGAAGTTCCTTCCCGGGGAAGAGTACAGGGAGTTCCGTAAGTATCTCAGCACCATGAAGTTTACCGGAGACGTGTACACCATGAGGGAAGGTGAGATTGCTTTCCCCAACCAGCCCATCGTTACCGTAGTTGGCCCCATGATAGAGGCCCAGGTGCTGGAAACCCCCATGCTGTGCATCCTCAATCACCAGATGGCTGTTGCCACAAAGGCTTCACGTGTTTGCCGCTCCACGGATAAACCCGTCAGTGAGTTCGGCTCACGCCGCGCCCACGGCCCTTGGGCAGCCGTTTACGGCGGCAAGGCCGCCCAGATTGCCGGCTGCGCCAGCTCCTCCAATATCCTAACCGGCGCCTTCAACGGCGTGCCTTCTACCGGCACAATGGCCCACAGTTTCATCACTTCCTACGGCAGCACCGTGGAAGGGGAGCACAAGGCCTTCTGCGACTACATCCGCACCCATAAAGGAGAGAATCTTATCCTACTCATAGACACCTACGACACCCTCCGCTGCGGCGTCAAGAACGCCATCCGTTCCTTCAAGGAAAACGGCATTGACGATAGTTACGCCCCCGGTTACGGTATCCGCCTTGACAGCGGAGACCTTGCGTATCTCTCCCAGGAGGTAAGGCGCATCCTGGACCAGCACGGCCTTACAAAGTGCAAGATCTTTGCAACCAACGGCCTGGACGAATACCTTATCACGGACCTTGAGCGCCAGGGCGCCCGCATAGACAGTTACGGCGTTGGTGACGCAATTGCAACGTCCAAGGCTGCCCCCTGCTTTGGCAACGTGTACAAACTGGTACAGGTGGACAATGAGCCTGTAATCAAGCGCTCTGAAGACAAGATCAAGCTCATCAACCCTGGCTTCCAGATCACCTGGAGGATATCGGCCCAGGATAAGGAGAAGGGCAATTCCCTTGACGGCTATGTATTCAAGGCCGATGTTACCTGCCTCCGCGGGGACGCCATGGACCTTGCCATCCAGCAGGGGAAGACCATCACCATCCGTGACGAATACGACTCCTTCAAGACCAAGACCTTCGAGGAAGGCTCCTACGACGCCCGTCCGCTGCAGCTCCAGTCCATAAAGGCAGGGGAGCGCATCGCACCTTACTACAGCCTCCTCCAGAAAAGGCAGTTCTACAAGGACAACCTCCATCACTTCTCTCCTGCAGAGCGCCGTCTCATCAATCCCCACTACTACAAGGTGGATATCTCAGACGCCCTGTATGACTGCAAGATGAGTATAATCGGCAAACTTGTCAAGGAGATTGAACAGTTTGAAATATAGTCAAAAAAGCGTATATTTGCTTGTTAAACAAAGCGCCTTATGAGAATACCGGAATCAGAACTTATTATCAACTCCGACGGCTCCGTTTTCCACATTCACCTCAAGCCTGAAGAACTGGCCGATAACGTGATTATGGTGGGAGACCCTTCCCGCGTAGATATGATAGGGGAGTACCTTACGGACATAGAGTTCCGTCATGAATCCCGTGAGTTTGTCTCAATTACCGGCAAACGTAACGGAAAGCGCATCACGGCGCTGTCCCACGGTATCGGCCCTGACAATATTGACATTGTGATGACGGAGCTTGACGCCCTGGCAAACGTGGATTTCAAAACCCGTGAGGTGAAGCCGGTGCACAAGGCCCTGAATATCCTCCGTATCGGCACTTCCGGCGCCCTTCACCCGGACATTCCGCTTGGCAGCTATGTCCTTGCCCATATAAGCGT
>OMQK01000032.1 GCA_900313205.1 uncultured Bacteroidales bacterium
ACATAGTCATCACCCGCTACGGCATCGATCCCGCCAAGGTTGTCACCGTCCACAACGCCGTGGACTTCAGCGGCAGGGAGAACCTGAAGGTGGAGCGCGGAGTGAAGGAACCCGTGGTTACCTTCCTTGGCCGTATCACCTACCAGAAGGGTCCGGAATACTTCATCGAGGCTGCCGCAAAGGTCCTCAAGCGCACCAAGAACGTACGCTTCGTGATGGCCGGCAGCGGTGACATGATGAACCGCGCCATCCGTCACGCCGCCCGCCTTGGCATCAGTGACCGTTTCCACTTCACGGGCTTCCTCAGGGGCGCAGACGTCCAGAAGATGTTCGCCCTCTCAGACGTATACATCATGCCTTCAATCTCGGAGCCTTTCGGCATTTCCCCTCTGGAGGCCATGCGTACGGGAGTCCCTTCCATCATCTCCAAGCAGTCCGGCGCCGCGGAGGTCCTCAAATATGCCTTCAAGGTAGACTTCTGGGATGTGGATGCAATAGCAGACGATATCTATGGTCTGCTCAGCTACCCGGCCCTTGCGCACTTCAGCACCGCAATGGGATACGATGAGGTCAACGCCCTCAAATGGAATGGCGCCTGCGCCAAGCTCAAGAAAGTTTATGAATCAGTTGTAAAATAAGATATTATGGCAACAAAGAGCATCTGCCTGTATTTCCAGGTCCATCAGCCCACAAGGCTTCGCCTGTACAGATTCTTTGATATCGGCAAAGATTCCCATTATTACGACGACTTTGCCAACCGCACCATCCTGCGCCGCGTGGCCCAGAAGTGCTACCTCCCCATGAACCAGCTCATGCTGGAACTCATCAACGCCAACAAGGGTAAGTTCAAGATTGCTTACTCCATCTCCGGCAGTGCCCTGGACCAGTTCCAGAGGTTTGCCCCCGAGGTGATTGATAGCTTCAAGGCCCTTGCCGCAACTGGCCGCGTGGAGTTCCTCGCAGAGACCTATTATCACTCTCTGGCTTCCCTTGGCTCAGATTCAGAGTTCAAGCATCAGGTTGCAAAACACGCCGCCAAGATTGAAGAGCTCTTTGGCGTGAAACCCACCGTTTTCCGCAACACTGAGCTTATCTATGACAACTCTATCGGTGAGGTTGTCTATGAGATGGGGTACAAGACCATGCTCACAGAGGGCGCCCGTCACATCATGGGCTGGCAGAGCCCCAACTTCGTGTACACAAGTGCAACACAGCCCCGTCTGAAGCTCCTTCTCCGTAACTACACCCTTTCTGATGACATCGCATTCCGCTTCGCTCAGAATAAGGTCACCGCAGACCAGTATGTTGGCTGGCTCAAGGAGAACGCCAAGGATGGAGATGTGGTGAACCTCTTCATGGACTACGAGACCTTCGGAGAGCACCAGGCCGCAGACACCGGCATCTTCGACTTCATGAAGGCCCTTCCCGCCGCGGTCCTGAAGGACGGCACCTTCGGCTTCGCAACACCTTCAGAGGTGGTGAAGAAGTACAAACCCGTCTCCGACATAGACGTTGAGGACACCATCTCCTGGGCCGATGAAGAGCGTGACGTTACCGCATGGCTTGGAAACGAACTCCAGAGTGAGGCCTTCAAGAAGGTTTACGCAATGAAGGAGAAGCTTGCAATTGTGAATGACCCTGACCTCTATGAGGACTGGGGCCATCTCCAGGAGAGCGACCACTTCTACTACATGTGCACAAAGTTCTTCAGTGACGGTGAAGTCCACAAGTACTTCAACCCCTATGATACTCCCTACGAGGCATTCATCAACTATATGAATGTTATCTCTGATTTCCAGATCCGTCTGGATGAAAAGCGCGCGGCGTTGGATTAAGTGATGGCAACTCAGAAGAAAGAATTACTGCAACCGGATTACCTGTTTGAAGTAAGTTGGGAGGTTTGTAACAAGGTTGGCGGCATTTACACCGTCGTGGCCACCAAGGCCCTGCATCTGAGCTCGCAGCTTGGCAGGCGCCACATTTTCATCGGCCCGGATGTCTGGATGCACAGAAGTGACAATCCGGATTTTCTGGAAGATCCCATGCTCTACCGCTCGTGGAAGGCGCAGGCTCTCACTGAGGGCCTCCGCTTCCGCGTTGGGCGGTGGAACATCCCCGGCCGTCCTGTGGCCATCCTTGTGGATTACAAACAGTTCCTCACCCAGGCCGATGATATCCTGGGTGCCCTGTGGAAAGATTTCGGCGTGGACTCAATCTCCGGAAACTGGGATTACAAGGAGTCTGCCGTATTCGGCGTCATCGCTGGCCGCGTCATAGAGAGTTTCTGGAATTATAATCTCAAGGGTGGAGAAAAGGTTGTGGCCCAGTTCCATGAATGGCAGACCGGCGCCGGTATCCTTCACATCAAGAAAGCCCAGCTTCCCATTGCAACGGCGTTCACCACTCACGCCACCATGATGGGCCGCTGCCTTGCCGGCAACAATCTCCCGCTCTACGACAATATGTCCCAGTATAACGGCGATGAAATGGCACGCCGCTTCAACGTTACTGCTATCTACTCGCTGGAGAAGAAATCGGCCCAGAATGCCGATGTATTCACAACGGTGAGTGATATCACCGCCAAGGAGTGCGCCCAGTTCCTGGAGCGTCCCGTGGACGTCGTCACCCCCAACGGCTTCGAGAACAGCTTTACACCATCTTCAGACGCTGCTTATGACACCCTCCACAAGGCTGCCCGTGAGTGCCTGGTGAAGGTTGCCACCGCCATGAGCGCAGAGGCTGTCCCGGAGAACTCCATCTTTATCGGCATTGGTGGCCGTTACGAATTCCGAAACAAGGGAATTGACGTTTTCATTGACGCCCTTGACAAGCTCAACCGTGAAGGCTTTGAAGGCCGTCCCGTCCAGGCTTTCATCATGATTCCTTCAGGCCATCACGGCCCTGATAAGGAGCTTGTGGCAAAGCTGGAAGGCCGCGGAGACGAGCACTACCAGACCCAGACTTCGCATTATCTCATGAATGCGGAGTACGACACAATTACCCGCCGCCTGAGGGAAACCGGCCTTGTGAACTCAATAGGGGACAAGGTGAAGGTTTACTTCATCCCTTCATACCTTACCGGGGAAGACGGCGTTTTCAACATGTCATACTACGACTTACTGTGCGGGCTTGACCTTGCCCTGTTCCCGTCGTATTATGAGCCATGGGGTTATACCCCTCTGGAGGCCCTTGCCTTCAGGATTCCCACCCTCACCACAGACCTTGCTGGCTTTGGACTCTGGGTGGAGACCCATTACAAGAAGAAACATACCGGTATCACCGTCCTTCATAGGGATGAGACCAATTATGAAGAGGTTGTGGACGGCGTTGCTGCACGCGTCAAGGAAATCGCAAACCTTGACAAGACTCAGCGCAAGGCATACCGGGAAAATGCCCGTGAGGTTGCTCAGATAGCCCTCTGGGATAATCAGATAATATACTATAAGGAGGCTTACTCGCTTGCACTTGAGAAAGTTCAGGCCCGCAGGGACTCCTACAAATCCAAAGACAAGACAATGCAATATTTTAAATCAGACGTAACTTCTCCCGCATGGCGTTCCATTATTGTTACACGCCATCTTCCGGAGAAGCTCTCCCGCCTGGAGAAACTTTCCAAGAACCTGTGGTGGTGCTGGAACGAGAGCGCAAAGGATCTTTTCCGCTCCATCGATCCCGAAATCTGGCACAAGAGCGGCCACAATCCTCTTGCCGTGCTGGATACCGTAAGTATCAAGCGTTTCCAGCAGCTCTCCGAGGACGCAGAATTCCTTGCCCGCATGCGCAGGGTTCTTGATGAATTTGACACTTACATGGCCGCAAAGGCAAAGCGCAAGGATCCTTCCATCGCATATTTCTGCATGGAATATGGTCTGGACACTTCCCTGAAGATTTACTCCGGCGGCCTTGGTATCCTTGCAGGTGACTACCTAAAGGAAACCTCCGATATGAACGTTAACCTTGTGGCCGTGGGCCTTCTGTACCGCTACGGATACTTCAACCAGGTGCTCAGCGCCCAGGGGTATCAGGTGGCCGGTTATGACGCCCAGGACTTCACCAAGATTCCTGCGGTTCCGGTGCTGGACAAGGACGGCAACTGGGTAACCACTTCCGTGGCATTCCCCGGCCGTAATCTCACAGCACGCCTGTGGAAGGTGGAAGTTGGCCGCACGGACCTCTATCTTATGGATACTGACTATGAGGCCAATATCCCCGAGGACCGCGAGGTTACCTATCACCTCTATGGTGGCAACTGGGAAAACCGTCTCAAGCAGGAACTCCTCCTTGGCGTGGGCGGTATCCGTGCACTCCGCAAGCTTGGCCTGGATCCCCAGGTATATCACTGCAACGAGGGCCACGCCGCTTTCATTGGCATGGAGCGTCTCCGCGAGTACATTGAGAAGGACAACCTTGACTTCTCAGAGGCCCTTGAGGTTGTTCGCGCAAGCTCCCTGTTCACCACCCACACTCCTGTCCCTGCCGGTCACGATGCCTTTGAGGAAGGCCTCCTGAGGCAGTATATCGGCCATTATCCGGAGCGCCTTAAGGTGGACTGGGAAACCCTCATGTCCCTTGGTAAGGACAATCCTCTGGATCCTCATGAGAAGTTCTCAATGAGTAACCTTGCCGCCAACATCTCCCAGAATGTTAACGGCGTGTCCATGCTTCACGGAAAGGTGTCCCAGGATATCTTCCAGCACATGTACCCGGGTTATCTCCCTGAGGAACTCTTTGTGAGCTATGTCACAAACGGCGTTCACTATCCCACATGGTGCGCCCCCGAGTGGAAGCCCGTGCATGCCCGTGTGTTCGGCCCTGCATTTGCCACTCACCACTATGACAAATCCTGCTTTGACGGTATCTACGGCGTTTCAGACGCAGAAGTCTGGGGCGTGAAGAGCATCCTCAAGTCAAAGCTCATCAAGTTCCTTCGTGAGAGGCTTTCCGACAGCTCCATCAGCAATCACTACAGCCCGTCAGAGCTTGTGACCATCATGGACAACCTCAGGGACGATGTCCTCACAATCGGTTTCGCCCGCCGTTTTGCAACGTACAAGAGGGCAACGCTTCTGTTCCGTGACCTTGACCGTCTGGACAAGATAGTGAACAATCCCTCGCAGCCCGTTCAGTTCCTCTTTGCAGGTAAGGCCCACCCCGCAGATAAAGCCGGCCAGGACCTCATCAAGCAGATTGTGGACATCTCCAAGGATCCCCGTTTCATCGGCAAGATTGTGTTTGTCCCTGGTTATGACATCACCCTTGCAAAGCGTATGGTCCAGGGCGTAGATGTGTGGATGAACAATCCTACCCGTCCTCAGGAGGCTTCCGGTACTTCCGGAGAAAAGGCCGCCATGAACGGAACCATGCACTTCTCCGTGCTTGACGGATGGTGGGTAGAGGGGTACAAGGAAGGCGCCGGCTGGGCTCTTCCCATTGAGCAGGCTTATGAGGACAATAACTTCCAGAATGAACTTGACGCCGCTACCATTTACCAGATCATTGAGAACGACATTGCACCTGCATATTATAATGTAGACCGTATGACAGGTCGCAGCTCTGAGTGGATTGGCTACATCAAGAACACCATTGCAAAGGTTGCCTGCAACTTCACCACCAACCGTATGCTCACTGACTACATCAATCAGTACTATGAGCCTCAGTCCAAGGCGGTTGCAGCCGTGAAGGCAAAGGATTTTGCAAAGGCCCGTGAACTTGCCGCCTGGAAGACTCACGTACGTCGTGAGTGGGAGAACGTACGCCTAGTGTCACGTTCCCAGCCGGATACCACTTATGACCTTTCAGTGGCCCAGCCGTACCATGCAGAGATGGATCTCCAACTTGGAGACCTCACTGCAAAGGAAGTGGGCCTTGAGATTGTGTTCGCACAGTCCGACACCCGCGGAAAGGTGCACATCGTTGATGTCCAGGAGTTCAAGGTTGTGTCCGTGAAGGACGGTGTTGCACATTATGAAGTGGATGTCCTTCCTGAAAAGACCGGTTCATACCTGGTGGGCGCCCGCGTGTTCGCAAAGCACCCGCTCCTTGCGCATCGCCAGAGCTTTGAGTGCGTAAAGTGGCTGTAGTAACCACAGGATTCTTCGACGGTGTCCATCTTGGGCACCGTCGTGTGCTTGAGACAGTGGTCTCCTCTGCCCGTGAAAGGGGAGAGGAGGCCGTTGTGGTTACGTTCTGGCCTCATCCAAGGACGGTCCTGCAGCAGGACGCCCGGGATTTCAGGCTGCTCACGTCCCTGGAGGAGAAAAAGGCTCTCCTAGCCGCCGCCGGCATAGACCGCACGGAGGTTCTGCCCTTCACCCGTGAGTTCGCCTCCCTTAAGGCCGATGAATACCTCTCCCTCCTCCAGCAGCGCTACGGCGCTTCGCTGATCGTGATGGGGTATGATAACAGGATTGGGAGTGACAGAAAGACGTTTAAGGATATGGAGGCCTATTGGTCTCCGAACCCTTCGTCGCTTCGCTCCTCGTCCCTCCCAACGGCCTTGACGGCCGTCGGGCCCCTCCCGTTCACGTGGCCACGGGCGGCCACGGGTTCGGAAGACCAACAGGCCTCCATATCTTCAACTAGAATCCGGAAGGCGCTGGAGGAGGGGGATGTTGAGACGGCGAACGGGATGCTGGGGTATGAATATGGGCTGCATGGAGTAGTTGTGGCAGGGAACAGAATGGGCAGGACCATAGGGTTCCCTACGGCTAATATGCAACTGTATGAGCCGCTGAAACTGGTGCCGGAAAACGGCGTTTATGCCGTGAACGTTGAGGTGACGGGGAATGTGTTCTGCGGCATGTGCAATATTGGCACAAGACCCACGGTTGGCGGGACGGCCAGAACCATTGAAACTCACATCCTTGGGTTCAATGAGGATATCTACGGCCTGCCGCTCCGCATCCGCTTTCTCCGCCGCATCCGCGACGAGCGCAAATTCCCTTCCCTGGATGCCCTCAGAGCCCAACTGGAGCAGGATGCTTTGAATTGTAAAAAGTAATTGCTATCTTTGCATACACATAAACTGCGACGGCCTAAAAGGGTCGTTGCAACTTTTTTTGACAAGGTATAGTTGGACTATTAAGTCCCTCCCCCGAGGGGAGGGGTTTCGGGTGGGGGTAACGTAGGCGGACGCTGCGTCGGCTTGTGCGAAACAGAAGGGAAAAGGGTTCAACGAAGTGATAACACTGAATATAGTAAAACGTTATAATATGCCTATTGAAATGATGACTCAGGCGGGTTTGGACAAGATCAAGAAGGAACTCGCCGATGCCCTGGCCCAGAGGCCGGTTATTGCCGCTGCCATTGCAGAGGCACGTGAGAAGGGAGACCTTTCAGAGAACGCGGAGTATGATGCCGCACGTGACGCGCAGGGTCTTCTGGAGGTGAAGATCGCACGCCTCAAGGAGAAGGTTGCAAATGCACGCGTGATTGATGAGAGCAAGCTCAGCGCAGATTCCGTGCAGCTTCTTTCCAAGGTTAAGGTGAAGAATCTCACCAACAAGATGGTGATGAATTTCCAGATCGTCCCTGAAAGTGAGGCCGATTTCTCCAAGGGCCTCCTTGCAGCCACAACTCCTATCGGCAAGGCTCTTATCGGCCATTCTAAAGGTGAGGTTGTTGAGGCTAAGGTGCCCAGCGGTATCATGAAGTTTGAAATTGTGGAAATTTCCCTGTAAGATGGCTACTATCTTTACAAAAATCGCCAAGGGCGAGATCCCTTCCTACAAGTGCGCGGAGTCCGATGATTTCTACGCATTCCTGGACATTTCTCCCCTTGCCCCCGGTCACACCCTTGTAATCCCCAAGAATGTTGAGGACGACTACATCTTCCATCTTGATGAGGCCACTTACGCCGGCCTATGGGCATTTGCCCGCAAGGTGGCCGTAGCGCTCAAGGCGGCCGTTCCCTGCAAGAGGGTGGGCGTTGCCGTGCTTGGCATGGAAGTGCCTCACACTCACATCCATCTGGTTCCTCTCCAGACGGAGGGAGACCTTGATTTCAGAAAGGCAAAGCTGCAGCTTGAGCCTCAGCAGATGAAGGAGATTGCCGCTAAAATCTTTGCAGAGTATGAGAAACTTTAGCCGCATTGTCCTTGGTGCTATCCTTTGCACCATCCTTTTCTCCTGCGACCCTGAGAAAACCTACATCAACGGTGTCCTCAAGGACGGCCCTGATTCAGAGCTCATAGTAAAGCTCCTGGACGTTAACCGTTTCCAGGTGCTGGATACCCTGAAGACCGAGGAAGACGGTGCCTTCTCCTACACCATGGACATAAAGGAGGCCCAGCCGGAGTTTGTGTACCTTTATTATAAGGACCGTCAGGTTGCATCCCTGCTTCTTCAGAAGGGAGATGTAGTGTCTGTGGAAACCGATACCCTTGGTGCATACAAGGTGGAGGGGAGTGAGGAAACCCTCAATCTCCAGAAGGTGGAGAATGCCTACAACGCCTGCGTGAGGGATATTTCCCGAATCATCACAAACCCTCTCAAGGGTAATGCCGCCATCTCCCGCAGGTATGTGGCATATTATCGTGACAGGGTGCAGTACGTGATGTCCCATCCGTATTCCCTTACCGTAGTGCCGGTGTTCTTCCAGAAGATCAACGACGGCCTTCCGGTGTTCGCTCAGTCCACAGACGGCCTTCTGATGCGCAGTATCTGCGATTCCCTTAAGACTGTGTATCCGGATTCCAAGTACGTGAAGGCCCTTGAGAAGGAGGCCGATAAAAGGGTGTCGGAGATGGAATTATCGGCCCGTATCAACAAGGCCCAGGAGGTTGGCTACATTGATATCAACCTTCCCGGCGTTGACGGCAAGAAGGTTAAGCTCTCAGAGGTGGAGTCCAAGGTTACCATGGTGTATTTCTGGGCCACCACCGCAGAGCAGAAAATGTTCAATCTGGATGCCCTGAAGCCCATTTATGAGGAGTTCCATGGCAAGGGCTTCGAGATTTATGCAGTGTCCCTGAACGTGGACAAGGCCGAATGGGGCAAGGCCATGCGCAACCAGAATCTCCCCTGGGTGAACGTATGCGACATCCGCGGAATTGACTCCCCGTACATCGGCCTTTATGGCGTCACGTCCCTTCCTATGGCCTGGTTCATAGTGGACGGCGAAATTGACGCCGCCGCCAACGTCCGTAATGCGGCCGATATCCGCAAGTACCTCAGGAAGAAACTTTAGAACAGGTTTTTACGGGAAACCGTAGCAACGAAATCTTTCAGGTAAAAGGGTTCGAAGTACGCAAGGTCTTCGAACCTTTTTTCATTGTATGCGGCCTCTGCCAAAGCGGCCATATTGGATGCGAGGGGCCAGGCCTCACGGAAGCTGGCGTTGGGATGGGTGATGACATCCTTGCATTTCAGGGCTCCGTCCCCGATAAAGACAACAGGACCTGCCTCAAGCTGTTCTTTGAATGAATCCGGTCCGATAATCTTAGCTTCGACGGGCGAAAGCTGCTCTCCGGCAGGGGAGAACACCGCGGTGTAAACCTCCATTCGACGGGCGTCAATCATTGGAATCACGGTGTGGTTCCCGTCTATTGCGGCCTGCGCAAGGATATCCAGCGAGCCTATGGCTATCAGCGGCAGTCCGGCGCCAAAGGCCAGACCTTTTGCAGTGGATACTCCAACCCTGAGGCCGGTGTAGGATCCGGGGCCTTTTCCAACGCAGATAGCATCACATTCCCCGACAGTAAGACCTTTTGAGTCAAGCACTTCCTTTACAAGTGGAGCGGTAAGTGATGCCTGAAGACGGGGCTCACGGCATTCACGGGATGCAACCACTGAGCCGTTTTCCGCCAATGCCACGGATAAAACGGCTGTTGAGGTTTCTATCAGAAGGATTCTTGCCATAATTATGACGCTATGGAAGTTACGGTGTCCTGAGCGGTTTGGAACAGCTCCTTCAGGAAGGGGAACACAGTGTAGCCAAGGTCACGGAGAGCACCGTAGAGCACGGACTCCGTAAGGACGGGGCTTGTCACCAGTTCAAACTTCTCATTTACGGTATCAAAGAGGATGGCAACAAGGCCGATAACCACGGCCGACAGAGCCACGGCAAAGATAAAGCCCAGAAGGCGGTTCACCCAGCCCAGATTTGCCATCTTGAAAAGCCCCGTGAGAAGTTTTGCAATAAGCAGCACCACTATTGACACCACTATGAGAATGATGATGAAAGACACTATCTTGAGAACGGTGTCCGACACATTTATATAGGCGCTCAGTTTCTCACTTACAAGAGATGAGAACTTGAATGCCATCCATACGCTGGCCACTATTCCGGCCAGTGAGACCGCCTGCTCAATGAAACCCTTCGAAATACCCCTGATGATGCCCGGGAGGAAGAGCAGAAGAATCACTATATCGAGAACGTTCATATTGCGTATGAGAGTTAAAATGATTATCTTTGTACCCTAAAAATCGGCAATGCAAAATTAGGAAAAATTATATGACATTCAAAGAATATAAGGGATTGGACCTTACTCAAACGGGAAAAGAGGTCCTGGAGAGATGGAAAAGGATGAACGCCTTTGGGAAGTCACTTGAGCTTCGCGAGGGTGCTCCTGAGTTCATATTCTTTGAAGGCCCGCCTTCTGCAAACGGAATGCCAGGCATCCACCATGTCATGGCCCGTTCCATCAAGGATGCCATCTGCCGTTACAAAACCCAAACCGGTTACCGCGTAGCACGCCGTGCCGGATGGGACACCCACGGACTTCCAGTAGAGCTTGGCGTAGAGAAAAAACTTGGAATCACCAAGGCCGATATAGGCACAAAGGTGAGCGTGGATGAATACAACGCCACCTGCCGCAAGGAGGTGATGAAATACACCGCAGAGTGGGAGAACATGACAGAGCGCGTAGGTTACTGGGTGGATATGAAAGACCCTTACATCACCTACGACAACCGCTATATTGAAACGCTGTGGTATCTCCTAAAGAAGATCTATGAGAAGGGCCTCCTTTACAAGGGATACACCATCCAGCCCTACTCTCCTACAGACGGCACCGGCCTCAGCTCCCATGAGCTTAACCAGCCCGGCTGCTACAAGGACGTAAGTGACACCACCGCCACCGTTCAGTTTGAGATAATAAAGGACGGCGCTTCCCAGCCTCTCTATGGCACGGAAACCGTTCCCGCATACTTCCTTGCATGGACCACAACCCCCTGGACACTTCCTTCAAACACCGCCCTTTGCGTAGGCCCTGAGATTGAGTACATCCGCGTACTCTCCTTCAATCCCTACACCGGGGATCCTGCAGTGTATGTCCTTGCCAAGGATCTCCTTGGCGCCTGGTTCAATCCCAAGGGCGCGGAAATCCCTATGGAATCATACCAGAAAGGGGATAAGATTGTGCCCTACAAGGTGCTGGACGGCTGTTTCAAGGGCAAGGACCTGGTTGGTATCCGCTATCATCAGCTCATTCCCTGGTTCAAGCCAAACGGAGATGCTTTCCGCGTAATCCCCGGAGACTATGTCACCACCAGTGACGGTACCGGTATAGTCCATATCGCCCCCACCTTCGGCGCCGACGACAAACGCGTTGCGGCCGCCGCAGGAATCGGCGCCATCATGCCCATAGACAAGGACGGCAACCCTCAGGCCCAGGTAGACCGCCAGGGCCGGTTCATGCGCCTTGAAGATATGGATCCCGCATTTGCAGCCACCGTGGAGCCTTCATATAAGGAGTACTCCGGAAGGTACGTTAAGGCCGGCTACAAGCAGTACTTCGAGCACGTGGATGAAGAAGGCACCCTGGACATAGACCTCTGCGTCATGATGAAGGCCGATGGCCGCGCATTCAAGGTCCAGAAGCACGTCCACAGCTATCCCCACAGTTGGCGCACGGATCTTCCGGTGCTGTATTACCCGCTTGACAGCTGGTTCATCAAGGCATCGGCCGTAAAGGATGAGATGGTGGCCCTGAACAAGACCATCACGTGGAAACCCGCTTCTACCGGTACCGGTCGCTTCGGCCAGTGGCTGGAGAACATCCAGGACTGGAACCTTTCCCGCAGCCGCTACTGGGGCACACCGCTGCCCATCTGGCGCACTGAGGATGGAAAGGAAGAAATCTGCATCGGCTCCGTTAAGGAACTTTATAATGAGATTGAAAAGGCCGTAGCCGCCGGCGTCATGAGCTCCAATCCGCTTAAGGACAAGGGCTTTGATCCGGAGGACATGAGCCTTGAGAACTACAATAAGATAGACCTCCATAGGCCTTACGTAGATTATATCTACCTTGTATCGGCCTCCGGCAAAAAGATGACCCGTGAGACAGACCTCATTGA
>OMQK01000137.1 GCA_900313205.1 uncultured Bacteroidales bacterium
CGCCACTGCATGTTGGCGGGATTGGCGTCGTTGAAGTACCAGCTTTTGTAGAAACCGTCCGGGCAGATGATGCGGAAGCCGCTGCTGTTTGCAGCCGCCTGAAGGTCCGTGTGGCGGCTCCAGTCGGAGTATTTTCCGCTAAAGCCGTGAAGGAGGAACAGCGTGGGCAGATCCTTCTCTGCCGATGGCGAAAACACCAGCACGGAGTCCGTGCAGTGAAGGTTTGGGGAGTCGAACACAATAAGCTCCTGCGCCCCGGCTCCAAGCGTTGCCAAAAGGCTTACAGCCAATATAATAATACGTCTCATGGTGGCAAATATACAAATTTTCCCTTTATTGTTCTCCCCTTGTGGTGGGGCTTAATGTGTTGTGGTTCAGTTATTTACAAAAGTTTCTACCAGAAAAAGTTCTGGTAGAAACTCTCATAACACATTGATTCAGAGGGATTTAACTCCCATCAATTATTTGGCAGCAATGCCTTTCCAGACAAGTGCGCTCAGTGCACCGCCAACAAGAGGTGCGCAGATGAATACCCAGAGGTCCTTCAGGGCCTGTCCGCCTGCAAAGAGTGCGGGGCCGATTGAACGGGCGGGGTTCACGGAAGTACCGGTGAGGTTGATGCACACAAGGTGGATGAGGATGAGGCTGAGGCCGATAGCAAGACCTGCGAAGTTGCCTGCACCGGTCTTGGAATCAGTTGTTCCAAGGACTACCAGCACAAACAGGAAGGTTGCGATAACCTCTACAAGGCATGCACCCCATACGCCGCCGGCATTGGCAACGCCGTTGGAGCCAAGAGCGCCGGTAAGATCAGGAGCGGCAACTGTTTTGGCAACAAGGAGGAGGACAGCACCGGCAAGGATACCGCCGATGATCTGACCGCACCAGTAGCCACAGGCCTCTTTCCAGCTCATGCGGCCGCTCAGGGCAACACCCAGGGTGATTGCGGGATTGATGTGGCAACCGCTGATTCCGCCAATTGTGTAGGCCATTGCAACAACGGCAAGACCAAAGGCGATAGCGGTACCTACTACTCCGGCGGGAGTGGTGCAGCCAAGGAACATTGCTGTTCCGCAGCCAAGGAAAGTGAGCACAAATGTGCCCAGGCATTCTGCGATGTACTTTTTCATAATGATATAAGGTTTTAGTGTGTTTTATCCTCCCAAATGTACAAAAAATTGCTTAACGTTGAGCATAAAAACTTATCTTTGTGTGTAAAACGCGTCATTATGAAGAAAGTTTTTTATTGGATTATCGGCATAATTGCCGTCATCTGCGTGGCCGTCGCATGCATCTGGGGCGGGGAAATCAAAACCATCAGTTCCGTCCACTCCGTTGGTGGGAACAAGTATCTCTACAAGATGGAGTACAAGGCCGCGTATGACCTTGACGACCTTATTTCCAAGGACATCGACGCCAACGCAGAGTTGCTGGATTATGTTATCGGCCGTATAGGAAAGGGCCTTCCGCTCAAGATAAAGAGCGCCCAGGTGGCCGATGAAAACGGAGAGATGAACACCATGAACTGCACCTCTTTCCAGGCCAGGCAGGCGGGTGCTGATGGCTTCTGGTATGGCCGAAACTACGATTTCTTCAAGAATCCCACCATGGTCACGGTATCCAGGCCAAAGAAGGGGTATGCTTCCATCGCCGTGAGCGATATGTCTCACTTCGGGTATTCCCTGGAGAAACTACCATCGGCCTTCATGAGTAAGCTCAGCTGCCTGGCGTCAGTGTACGCGCCCGTTGACGGCATCAACGAGAAAGGCCTCTGCACCTCCATCATGGCGCTTCCAAAGCAGGCCGCCCAGCAGGATACCCCCAGGCACGATGTGGGCACAACCATCATCATGCGCCTGTGGCTGGACCGCTGCGCCACCGTGCAGGAGGCTCTTGACCTTGCCGCAACGCTGGATATTCACCACGACGCCACCGTGGGCTCCGGCTACCACTATATGATTGCCGATGCCTCCGGCGACTGCGCCGTGCTGGAGTTCGACCGCGAGGACGGCTGGAAATCCATGATCGTACGGAAAGAGGCCGATGAAAACTACATGCTGGTTACAAACCACCTGTTGTCAGAGAAGTACTACACCACCGTGCCCAGCGAATACGTTGGCAACCCCCACAGCAAGAGCTGGTGGAGGTATGAGACTGCCGATAACTACCTGGATGAGCACGACGGCGTCCTCACCCTGGCCGAGGCTCAGGAATGCCTCTCCCAGGTGCACTGGAAGGACCTTGTGTGGGACAACGGCATGGTTGAGGACACCCAGTACAGCAACATCTACGACCAATCCTCCCTTTGCCTCTACCTCCGCAACTGGAACGACTACGACACTACTGTGAAGTTTGAACTGTAGGCTCGTGCTGTCATCCCGAGCGTAGTTCCCCGTCATGCCCGGCCCTTTCCACGTCATGCCCGACCTGATCGGGCATCTTTTGCCGGGACGGAAGGGACAGGGCGGGGGGACTCCGGTCGCTTTGCTCCCTCCGGCCCCTCCCATTGTCTCCTGCGTCCCCGCAGGCGCGGGAACTTGTATCCAACGGGCCCCTCCCCCTACCCTTGTGCGGGGGTGCACAAGCCCCCCGCCCTGTCCCTTCCGCTCCCGGCCTTGGTGCCCTGTGCACATCTATTCCGAAACTTAAACAGCGCCACCCTGCCTCAGAACCCTCTCTGACGCGGGGTGGTGTCGTTTACCCCTGTCAGTGAACATGGGGTAAACTGCAAAATCGCCCTCACAACGCCCAAACTGCGGTTTAACTTTCTGACGCTCTCCGCCTCTCGGTCTTAGTCACAATTCCACCCCAAAACGTGACTAAGATCGTCTCTCGCGACAATCTAAGTCACGAAATCACCGCTAAACTTGACTAAGATCGTCATTTCACCGCCATCATGTCGTCATGCCCTGCCCTTTTTGCGTCATGCCCGGCTCCGTTTCACGTCATGCCCGGCTCCGACCGGGCATCTCCCGCCGCCCCATCCGGAAAAACACCCCTTTTCCCGGATGCCCCGGCACTCGGTAGCACAAAAAAAGCGACGACCCCGTGAAAGGCCGTCGCCGAAATTGGATTTTTCTGTTTTATTCTGCAACCATTGTGCAGGGCGTATAACTATAATCATACCACCATTTTGACTCGCCAGATTTCCAAATCGTCATATAGAATATATAGTTTTTGTCGGCACTGAGCGTTTGATTACCAGACTCATCATTCCCATTATTACTTGTTTTCCATTGAAATGAATTGTCAATCCCTGGACTCGTTTTAATAAAGTATTTAGTGGACAATCCACCATCTAAAGATTCACTATTAAGTCCACTCACGCTATTCCCGGGCCATGATGTTTCCGGTAGATTGGTGTTGCCCCATATGTGGATTTTTAAATTATAACTATCGCCCGTCTGATCCTCCATATATAATTTGTAATATTTGGGCGTCGTAGTAGAAACAAAGTAATAAACGTCAGAGTTGAATGTTTGATTATATACTCCGGCACGAACATAATCACGCGTCCCTTCACCACCGCCGTCTGCTGTTCCGCTTAAAGTTACTTCACCCTCACTCACCCCAAGTTGTCCGGCGGGAATTTCAATTCTTTTATATGAATGCCCGTTGTGGGTGTACGTGTCGCCCGTCAAAGCATCTCCTGGCCAATTACTCGTAAACTGTACGCTACTATTTTTTGCGTATACTTTGACATTATTCCACGAGGCGTCAGTGTTATCACATATGTAAATGTAGCTAGGCACTGTCAGGTTTTCCATACGCTTAATCTTTGCACGGCCAACTACAATTGATGTCTTTTCGGTGCTATGAGTATACAGTGTTTGGTCAGAGGCGTTCTTGAAGTCAACGGTAAAGCCTCCTGTAAAAGTAGTTACAGGAACCGGAATATAGAACTCTTTGGCGGAGGAGTCCAAAATACCATTCCCGAAGTTTATAGTTACTGTACTTGAATTGGAGCCGGCAGAGATATGATCTGTGTCCACAGTAAAAGTGCCGGTAACCGTTTTTTGGGGAACGGTCAAGACCAATTTGTCCGCATCGGCCGGGACATGGCTGACATTTACAGATAGAATGCCGCCAAGATGCTCAAGAGAAAGAGCTCCTGCACCAAGGTCAACGGTAGCTTTCATCGGTGGACATACTCTTGCAACGCCGGCAGAAACGCTCGCTGAATAAGATGTTGGCAGATCAACCGAGTTGGGGTTACCGTCAATCGCTATAGATGCAGGATAATACGCAACACCGCCGTCTTTGACGGTTTTGCCGCCAAGCGAGGCATAAAACTTCTGATCGGAAGAGTTGTAAACGAAATCTACAAAAGTATTATCAGTCATCTGAACGGCTATCGCGTCTTCGTTTGCCCATGATAAAACACCGGTGCTGGTGTTGATTCCGAGTTTGGTCTCAGGTCCCTGTCCTTCAAATGTTGCGGTAAATGAGGCAACGTCATCATCGGGAGAGATGTTGAGAAGGCTTGTAGGCTGTTCTTTTGTGCAGCTGCAGATAATCAGCGCGAATGCTGAAAGAATAATGCTAATCTTTTTCATGGCCTGCGTCTTTATTATTCCCACGATTCCTTGGGTTCTGTGCTCCAACCCTCTAACGGTTCAATGCCGCTAGAGGGATTTCCGGTGGCGAGCAACGTTAATATGCCATTGGACACCTCCAGAACGCCCTGTTCTGTGCTCAGCGCAATTACCTCAATCTGAGGCGGTTGATAAGTTTTCTTCATATGATAATCTTTAGTTATTAGTCAATTATCCACGGTCCCTTATGTGCGGGATAAGTCAATTATCCACGGTCCCTTATGTGCGGGATAAGCGAACCGAGCCGCAAAGATAGTAATTTTAATAACACAAAAGACAAAACCCCGTGATAATTCGACAAATAGCCATCCTAAAAGGATGACTAGAGAAGAGAACCGTTTTTAGAGAGCTACTTTATAACCCCCGTGGCCGAAAGAAGGATCCAACTTATGTGATTTGGCGACGGTTACCAATACATGTGTCAACAACAGCAGATATCACTGTTTTTTCTTTTTATGCCGATAATCAGCAATTAGTTGGTCGATTTCTTCGTTTGTCCACTCGTGCTGCTCCTTGGCTGATAGTTCCTGCGCCTGTGACAGTGCTTCCTGAGCAGAAATATCTATCAACGGCTCCCCAAGGGCAACAGACAATTTAGCAAGAGCGGATATGGTATAATTAGGGAACCCCCTTGTCCATCTTGTTATCTGGGACTCCTTGCAACCAATTCTCTCTGCCAGTTCTTTTCTTGAGATGCCGTCTCTTTTAAGGATGTAATCAATCCTGTCAATGATGGAACGGGACAAGTCCATCTCCATTTTGACCGCAGGAGAAACCTTATTTAACTGATTGTGAAACTGATCGTTGTGTTTCATCTATGCGCTTTTTCATTGTCGCACAAATATAATCAATTTTACATAAATGTGAAATATGAGATCAAAAAACCACCATCCTGACGGATAACAGACTTCACAGAACAAGCGTCAATCTTCGGCAGATGGAAACAATGCCCGCTGTTATGCGGTCCTGCATCTGGGGCCGTGGGTGGCGAAGGCCGTTGGCATAGTGACTGAGTTGCTGCTCTGCAATTCCGGTCTCCTTTGACAGGGCTTTGCGGGTTATATAATTGTCCGTATACTTGAGTTGAGCTCTGGTAGTGAGACGGAATTCTGGTTCCCATTCACCATGCAAACAGTCCGGAACAGGTTCACTGTCTTCTTTTAGGCCGTTAACGTGAAAGTTCAAAGCGTCTACGATGTTCTTTTCAACCTCTTCAAGCGTGCGGCCCGTGGCCACACACGGAATGTTCTCATCTGCGGTTGCCGCAGCAAAATTGCTGGGTACCCAATCAATATTAATCAATACTTTTTCCATAGTCACAAAGATATAGAAAAATATATCATTTAACAAAAGAGCCAATTTTTTTTCGGCTCTGGCAAAATTGTAAAGTTATATCTCTGTTATAGAGAAAAACAAGCATCACAAAAAACATTTTTACGTTTCAACGGATTAGGGACGAAAATGCGAATTTAGGGACGAATGACAGGTGTTGTATCACGAAAATGTCCTTTATCCCGCACATAAGGGACCGTGGATAATTGACTAATAACTAAAGATTATCATATGAAGAAAACTTATCAACCGCCTCAGATTGAGGTAATTGCGCTG